>CAZBUW010000004.1:0-57829 GCA_964495195.1 uncultured Roseburia sp. | reverse complement strand
ATTATATCTTATTAGCCACTGCTGTTACAACTTTAGTATAGCACTTCAATCTTATCTATCAATTATGATTCTGAGGATGAGATTGATGGGATGGAAGGCTATAGCCAGATTATCAAGGAGAATATTAATTATGGCAATCTTTTTCTGGCTCATCCCTATGACAGGAGATGGTAGAGGGAATTTATGACCTGATACTGGAGACAGTTTTGTTTATGAATGAGCAAATCACTATTGCATGGGATGTATATCCAAAGAATCTGGTGAAAAGCAAGTTCTTGAAACATAATTATTCTCATGTGGAGTATGTGAATGCCTGTCTTGGGAAGAATACTACTAAGGTGAGAAATATTAAGAGTTATTTGCTGACTAGTCTTTTTAATGCTGGAAGTACAATAAGTAGCTACTATAAGGCCGAGGTAAATCATGATATGCCGCAGTTTGCTGGGTGATATATGCACACCTATTTTATGTGGTTGTCGTAAAATTTGCGACAACCATTGTCAAAAGTTTAAAAACACAACAGATTAACACTTGAATAAACCATAGTGAAACGAAAATAAACTTGACGTAATCAAGCGTTGAGCGTATAGTAAGTTTATAATGATAACAAAATAGTTTATACATAACCCAAGTTGATTTATAAAACATGGAGGTGTTAATTTTGAATCTGTATTTTGAACTTTTGAAAACTCCAGTATTTACCGTGGAGGATGTAAATAAATATTACGATAATGTGGATAGCGCCCGCTCTGCAATCAAGCGATTGATGAAAGAAGGAATGGTAGCGAAAATTCGCAACAACATGTATACCTGCATCAGTGGTGAGACAGGAGCTCCGGTCGCTAATCGGTTCCAGATAGCAAGTAAGATTACACCAACATCCTATGTATCTCACCATACTGCTATGGAATATTACGGGATCACTGATCAGGTATATTACGATGTCTATGTCGCATCGGAAACCAGCTTTCGAGAGTTTGATTTTGACGGATACACGTATCGGTATGTAGCTTCAAAGGATATGGAAGGGGTAGAAACACCGGCCTTAAGTGGTGGAATTCGCATAACCAATCTTGAGCGAACTCTAGTTGATAGTGTAAAGGACATGGATAAAATAGCCGGCATAGAAGAGGTACTTCAGGATATTGGAAGTATGAAGCGTATGCAGGAGAAAAGAGTGCTGAAGTATTTAGATCTCTTGTCCAATCAGTTTCTTTATCAGAAGATGGGATTTTTGCTATCTGGCCATAAAGAGCAGATGGGGCTGTCAGAAGAATTCTTTGAAACATGTAAAAGTCAGATTGGAAAGAGCAAGCGTTACCTGACGAAAGACATGTCTGGTGGACGATATGTTGATGAGTGGAAGCTTGTGATTCCGGAGAATATTTATAATTTGAAAAATGGGGTGATGGATGATGCCGCAATATAATAGAGCTGGACTTGGAAGAATGGCCGCAGAAAGTGGCTTTGTGAGAGATACCTTTGAAAAGGTACTTCGCCTAAAAGAAATACTCAGATTCTTAAACGAGGATGAGTTTTTGAGAGAACATTTACTCTTAAAAGGTGGAACCGCAATTAATTTTACAGTATTTAATCTGCCTCGATTATCGGTGGATATTGATATGGATTATACGCCTAATGATACCAGAGAGGACATGCTTGAATGTCGCGCAAAAATAACTGAGGATATAAAAGAATATATGGAATCAGAAGGATATCAGTTATCCGATACTTCGAGATTTAGTCATAGCTTGGATGCATTTCACTATAATTATCAGAATGCCGGTGGCAATCGAGATATGATTAAGATTGAGCTTAACTATTCTCTTCGCGCACATATCTTTGAACCAGTGTATAGAGGTATATTGCCAGAGGCATTCGATGATGGATTGAAGATACGCATGGTAAATCCTATGGAAATATTTGCAGCTAAAGGAAATGCACTTATTACAAGAGCTGCAGCCAGGGATTTGTATGATTGGTGCAATATGATGGAGGAAGGATTATTTGAGGATCAACGAGATATGTTTAGAAAATGCTTTGTTTTCTATATGACGATTTCGGCAGATTCAATTAATAAATCGTTTGATACATCGGCCATCGACACACTTGACTTCAATAAAATCAGGCGAGATTTATTCCCAGTGCTTAATAAGAAAGATAATTTCCTGTTAGATGAGAGAAAGAAGGCTGCAAAGGATTACATGGCCAAACTTATGGTATTGACTGCAAAAGAACAGGAATACCTTGATAGATTTGAACAGAAAAAGTATATGCCAGAGTTGCTCTTTGACGATGCAGAAATTGTAGAAAGAGTAAAGAATCATCCAATGGCATTATGGAAATGTAAGGAGTAGATGGTTTATGTACATATTTTGTTCGAAGACATTAGCAGATGCCTTAAATATCAAGAAAAATGAAGTGCAGAAGATATCTGTAGATATGCCAGTAGATGATTTATACGCTTGGCACGGCCATATGTCTAAACTTAATGGCAAGAATACCATTATTCTTATGAATGATAAAACAATGTATTCGTTAATCTTCAGAAACAAATTGCCGAGGAGCGCTGAAAAGTTTGCAGATATAATCAGAGAGGCCATTCCATATACCATGGAAGTGGGTGGGTTTAATAATCCTGAAATTGATAAATTTATGAATGATGTTGGCGAAATTGTATTTGCCGAGAAGCCAGACCGACAGATGACCGGAAATCTTACCAGAATGTTTCTGGATATGGAATATACCGAGCACAGGTGGTTAGAGGATGAAAGTATTCAGGCGGAGCAAGCGGCTTTTGAGAATAATGGAATTAGACGGCAGGGTAAGGATTATGTGAAGCCGTTTGAGCGAATGTTGGATGAGATTGGATACGGGAATTTTTGATAAAGGATGGGGATATTGATGGATAAGTGGCTAGGCTTATTATTTATAGTATTAGTTATATATAATATGTTCTATGACAGTACACTGTCATTTAAACAGAAAGAATATAGGAATTCTGAGATTTCAGAAAACAGAATGAGTAGAACTATTGCTGATAAGATAGTCGTGTTACTTGTTTCGATAATGTTATTGGCCTTGATTCTTTTTGTGGCGCTAAATGGTTTGGTACCAAGAATTTTTGCTCTGTTAACAATTACGGTACCTGTTATTATGCAGTATCTCGTTGGATCAATAAAAGCAGCTGATTCCATAAAATTCATTGTCTTGGATGATAAGAATAATAAGGAAATGTCAATAGCTGAGAAAATGCAATTTGATGTTTTCGTAAGTGGACTACTTATAGTATATCAGTATATACCCATGGAGAAATTCATCACTGTGGTAGAGAATAATGTAGAAAGAATACAAGTTTCTGAATGGGTCTTATCGGCATATATCTTAATATTTGTATTTTTTGTCTCATTTATTACATTTGTAGAGCTTATTATTCCGCTACGTCATTTACGAAAGTTATTTGAATTTATAGCAAGGAAGATTGGAAATAAAAGTAAACGATTATCATTGTATTTCTGGAGAACGTGGGATGCTCCTTTGTTAAAGGCTAGATTGACTGACAAAATAATAGATAACGCTATGAAATGTAAAGTATGGTTGAGGATTCTATTAGTTTTGGTTGCGATACCGGTCTTTCTTATAGATACTGTTTATAATTTTGCGTTTATATTTTATTCTTTTATTGTTTGCTCTTGTTTAGGTGCAGTAATAGTTTTCGTTAGAATGGTAGGAAAAGGCATTTTAAGAGCATTGGTATCAATTACAGAAATTCCAGGATATAGGGTGGCTAGAAACGCTTTCAGGTTGTCTGGAATTATTGCGCTTTTCGTTTTGGTAATTATTAACAGAACAGAAGCATTATATTCAACCGAAGATACATTTTTAGCTATTACAGAATTTTTGGCAAGTTCAATAATTATTCCAGTAATATTTGAATGGATTTATTCGAGCAGAAATTCGCAAACTATGGAAAAATAAATATGTTTACAGCAGGGGCAGCTGTGCTAGGCTGGTCTGCCAAAGGCTTTGATTATGGGAGATAATCCTGTGGTCAGGGCCTTTTCTATTGCCTTCAAGCACAGCTGCGGGTTCATGCTGTCAACATAAAGGAAAGTATAGAAAAGTGTTCGCAATACAGAATATTGTCTCAAGTGTAAAATCATGTTGAAAGTGTTTGTTCAAACGAATATGATATATAGTAATGCTTCTATAGATATAGGAGGGTCGCTTTGGCTGAGTGGGATCATATTACAAGAATTAATCTTAAGACTGATTGTGACGATAGAAGTGCTTTGATAGATTTTTGTCTGAACGGTGACAAGCAGTATCTGGTTATTGGATGGAGTTACATATATGAAAAAGGAATAGAAATAAAAAACTATGAAGACTTCTATTACGCTGTAAAAGAAGATGTATCAAGAATAAATCATGCCTTTAATGTTTTTTGGGATGCTGAAGAGGATGATTTGTTTTGGACGCGCGATTTAGAAGGCAATTATTGGATATGCAGAGCTGTTGGTAAGGCACAGATTAAATATGATTATTCACTGGATATTGGTGCCATACTCCCTGTTGTAGCTTATAAGGTGGGTATGCAGGTTCCTGGACAGATTAAGGCATCATTTAATCGACCAAGAGGTGGTATAGCAGAGGGAATATATGACGCAATTATTGTAGAATACTCAAAACATATCTTTAATACTCTGTCTGGGATCGAAAAGTATGAATGTAATCAACTGGAAGGCTCCATTTTGGAGAATCTACCGGATTTTGACTTGGAAGAATTGGTAATTGCATATCTTCAGATAGAGAAAAACTTTTATGTACTGTCAAATTCTATTGCAAATAAATCAACAACAATAAAGATTGAATGTGAATTAATAGGAAGAGATAAGGATAATAAAAAGAAAGCGGTTGTACAGGTAAAGGGCGGAAAGACCAAAAGTGTAGATGCCTTAAACTATAAGGCGTATGCGGACGATGGCTATGAGGTATATTTGTATGCTCCTGTAATAGAAAATCTTGATGCTGTACCTAATTGTATTGAAATAACAAAGGAAGTTTTGCTGAGTTTTTATAATGAGTATAAATGCATTTTGCCAGAATCAATTACAAGATGGGAATATTTATTCTGAGTGCTTTTCCAGAATTTCTTGTAGATTATTTTGGAATGAAGGCGCTTGTAGAGATGTAGGCGCTTTTATAATGCACAAAACTTACACTCGCAAACAATTAACCTGAATTATTTACGGCGGTATGATTTTAGCATTTTATCTACCGTCAGTTTGAATCCACTCATAATACCGTGCTTTTTCAAGACAAATGCCTAAGGATGTCAAGGTTCATTAACGGTTGCTATTCCAACTGTGGATTTGATGCCGATTTTTTGTGTGAGAATGATAGAGAGTAGATAAATATGGCATACTAATACATGATATAACTAATAAAAGGACAAATAAAGATGATTTTTGAATTTAAGGTATGGCATTTTTGGCTTATTAGACAAGGTTAAAATCAAGAGAATTATTGAAAATAAAGGGTTTTGCTAAATTTAAGGATGGACATTTTACGAATAGTATCTATGCTAAAAAGGAAGCAGCTTGAATTTACCAGCAAAATGAAATTGACGATTTTGCAGAAGAAGGGTAAAATGAAATTGACGATTTTGTGGAAAAAGAGTAAAATAAAATTGACGGTTTTGTAGAAGGGATGGTAATGTCTATGTTTCAAAGAAAGATATATAGCAGACTTCTGGAATGGAAGCAAGAGTCCGAAGGTAAGACTGCGCTTTTGATTGAAGGGGCAAGACGAATCGGGAAATCAACAGTAGTGGAAGCTTTTGCGAAAGAGGTATACAAAAGCTATATACTGATAGACTTTTCGAAAGCATCCAAAGAGGTACGGGAGCTGTTTGATGATGTTTCAGATTTAGACTATATTTTTCTTAGATTACAATTGATATACAAAACGGATTTGTATGAGAGGGATTCGGTGATTATTTTTGATGAAGTGCAGTTATGTCCTATGGCACGCCAGACAATTAAGCATCTGGTTAAGGATCACAGATATGATTATATTGAAACCGGTTCCCTGATTTCTATTCAGAAAAATATTAAGGATATATTGATTCCCAGCGAGGAACGTAAGATAAGCATGTTTCCTATGGACTTTGAGGAGTTTTTGTGGGCGACAGGTGATACAACCACATCAAAGCTTTTGGCAAATGTTTTTGAAAAAAAGGTTCCATTGGGTGATGCAGTGCATCGAAAACTCATGAGGGATTTTCGATTATATATGCTGGTTGGAGGTATGCCGCAGGCAGTTGATTCGTATATCGAGACAAATAATTTTAGGAAAGTGGATGAAGTTAAGAGAGACATATTAAAGCTATACGAGGATGATTTTAGAAAGATAGATGCTTCTGGAAGGATCTCCATGTTATTTAATGGGATACCGGCGCAGCTTAATACTCATGCATCCCGCTATCAGGTGTCAGGTGTTTTGCGTGGAGAAAGAGCGGATACTGTATTAGGGTTAATTGCTGATATGGTAGATTCCAAAACTGTGCAGATAGCCTATCATGCAAATGATCCAAATGTTGGTCTTGCCAATGCAAAGGATCTTCGACGGTTTAAGTTGTTTTTAGCAGATACAGGCTTACTGACTACGCTGATTTTCAAAGACAAAGATTTTACAGAGAATGTTATTTATGAAAAGTTGTTAAGTGATAAGCTTGGCGTTAATCTGGGGTATGTTTATGAAAATGTTGTAGCACAGATTTTAGCTGTAAATGGACATGCGCTGTATTACCACACCTTTTTGAATCAGAAGACAAAGCATAATTACGAAATTGACTTCCTGCTTTCTAAGAAAAATAAAATATGTCCGATAGAAGTGAAATCATCGGGATATAATACGCATAAGTCGTTGGATGCCTTTTCAGAGAAATATTCCGAACGAATATTAGAAAAATATCTGGTGTATACAAAGGATTTGAAAAAGGATAAAGATATTTTGATGCTGCCGGTATATCTGCTTTCGTTTTTGAAGTAGGTGTGGATGAACTTTTATCCGGTTACCTCATATGCTAAAATCAGAAGATACTATTTGCAAAATGGTTATACCGTAAAGGACGTGCAGAGTGCTATGGGATTTGAAAATCCCCAGGCAATCTACAAATGGATTTCCGGTAGATCATTACCGAGTTTAGACAATTTTGTAATCTTTAGCAGATTATTGCATACCAGTATTGAAGATATCCTCGTCATTGACGGGGATGTTGTTCGTTTATGGGGATTTTTTTTTAAACTACTGGTACAATGACAAATCCTCTGTGAAGCATTAAGCTATTACCAGAACGAAAGAGATGTGAGAAAAAAAGGAGAGTAATGAAATGCAGACAATGACATCAGCATATGCATATAATGCTTAAGAGACTGGAAGAGGATAAGGCCTTCTGGGTGAACAAAGAGGCAGCATCAAGCACATACGTTGCTGCTATCAATGAGGAGCCTGTTGTACCGGAATATGATTATACAGAGGTTGCAGCTACAATCGCAGCACTGGATGAAAAGATTGCGATTATCAAGCAGGCGCTTAATGTGACAAATGCCACCGCAAAGGTTTGGGGAGGCGATACAGAAATGAGTATCGACACTATCCTTATCAAGATGGCTCAGTTAAACAAGAGAAAATCAGTGCTCGATCAGATGCGTAAGCAGCTTCCTAAGGCAAGAGAGGATTCGCCATATCGTATTATATTCTGTAAGGTGTTGAAGAGGGATGTAGAACGATTCGAAGAAGCGCTTGGTAAGCTTAAGGATAAAATGCGGTTGCTTGGACACAGGGATTATCCAGATGCTTGTAGTGAAATAGCAAAGATGATAGAAGAAGGGACGAAAGCGAGGAAAGGCAAATGAAGCAGTATGTGACAATTGATAAGCGCAGTAAAAAGGCGCAGAAGGAATATTATTCCAGGCAGCGCCATACCTGGGGAGAATTGAATCCGGTAACCAGGAGTGTACCCAGTGATAAGACTTATAATCGAAAAAAGGACAAGCAGGAAAGAAGGAGAATCGGCAGAGAGTTCGGTAATGGATTTGATGCCGATTTTTTTATGCGCAAAGGAAAATTCGGCTATAAATACAGAAAAACAAGTTGCTATTTTATGGCTTTTGCACATGGGAGATAATAGATGAAATCGTTGTTTATTCTCTGAATAAGAGGTATAATAAGTTGTCTGATTTGTGAAACTAATATGGAGATATATTATCATGGTTAAAAACAATATTGAAATAGATGTAAAAGTTAAATGTATAGAGAATTCTACAACCCAAGCAAAGATTGCAGAGCAGATTGAAACTACAAAATCATACATCAATAGGGTTATTAAGAAGCCAAATGGTGTTATAAATCCGACTTTTGTGCAGATTATGGAAGCGTTGGGATATGATATTGAAATCACCTATATCAAAAGAAATGTGGAGGTAGATGATAGTGATCGGAGCTAATCAATATGAATTAACATGGAGCCATTTTGAACAGCTTCATGCAGATAAAAAAATAGCATTTGAAAACCTTTGTCGTTCTCTTTTTAAGAGAGAGTTATGTCAGGAGGGGGCAATTCTTCACTCAGATCATAATCATCCGGGTGTTGAGGTAGCACCGGTATTAGCAAAAGATGGCCAGACTAGAATTAGTTTTCAGGCTAAACATTTCGATAATGCAATTGGATATGTACAGATAAAAAAATCAGCCAATGAAGCAGTGACGCATTATGCTGGTAATTTGGATGTGATTTATCTTTACTGCAACAAGGACATTACAGAGACTTGTGATTCCTATAAGGAGATTGAAAAAATATTAGCTGCTGCAGGGATTAGAATGGAGTTAATTACAGGACAGACTGTTTTAGATCAAGCCATGAATTATCCATCGGTGCTTTCTTGCTATTTTGGTCTTGATAGTTTGGACGATAAATGGTTTCAAAGAAACATAGAACTTAGTCTTGAAAATCTGGGCAGGAGATATAATTCACTGTTTAATGTAGATACAGAAGCCCAAAGGAATATTTCTCTTTTCCTACGAGAGGCTGCGGGGATATTAGAAGTAAATTCCAAGAAGAATGATTTGATAAGTAAGCTTAAAGATTTAAGATGGAGATGTGACGGAAAATACAAGACTGAGGTTGCATCGCTTACTAAATGGGCAAAATCTCTGGCAGACGTAGAGATAAAGGATTTTTGTCAGGCTCTTGATTGGAAGAGGCATTTTGAGAATGATTGTAATGAAACATTTACAAAGCTAAAGAGCAGATTATCCGCAATACAAGAAGAACTAAAAAAATATTCTTATGAGAATCCAGAGTATAAGAGCCTTAGAAATGAAGAATTTGAAGTAGAAAGAATATTGTCAGTTGTGTCATGCCTTGAGTTTTCAAGGATAGAGACCACTATGATTAACTGTAGAATTGCGATTATTACAGGAGAAATGGGTACTGGAAAATCTCAATTGTTGGCGACTGCCGCAAAAAGAATGGTAGAAAATGGACGTCCCGCATTATTGCTTTTAGGACAAACATTTATTTCGGATGAAAGCATCGAAAGCCAGATCATGCAGAATCTGGAAGGAATGAGTTCTGGCCAAAGTTTTGAATCGCTCATTTCTGTAATGGATGAAAAGGGTGAATTGGTTGGCGAGGATGCCATTATTTTTATTGATGCAATAAATGAAAGTAAAAGCCGAGATGCTTGGAAGAATGGAATTAATCGTATCATTGCTACTTTGGAACAGTACAGTCATGTTAAACTGGTTATTTCTCTGAGAACAGGATTTGAAGAGTTAACATTGAGTCAAAGTGTGCTGGATAAGAAGAACTCAGGTGATATTGCCATGATTAGGCATACAGGACTTGCAGATGAATCTCCGATGAGAATTTATGAGTTTTTGTCTAACTGTGGAATACCATTCTCACCGGAATATTATCTTCATTCAGAGATGACTAATCCTTTGTTTTTGACTTGGTTTTGCAATACATATAGTGGTGAGGAGCAGGGATTGCTCACGCTTATTGATAATGTTCTAAAACAAGCAGATAAAGAAGGCTCGAAAGGTGCTGGGTTATCAGAACCAGTGGGTATATTGAAACCATTGATTTATGAAATGCTTGACGCATCTTCATCTGGGGTTTTAACAAAACAAGAGCTATTAGGGTTGTCTGCTTGGAACACATATGGAGTAGTTAATAAGATTGGATATTTGAATGCAATAGAAAGAGCGGGGGTACTAACCTCTTTTGTTCGAGAACTGGAAGAGAAATATTACATTGGCTATAATCTTTTGGAAGATTACCTGAAAGCAGCCAGAATTGTGGATAGAGAGCAAAGTAAGGAAAAGATAATTGAATACTGTGAGAGAATCCTGTTTGACATTGACGAAGAAGGAAATATAAAGAACTATGGTAATGAATCTGTTTTTGCTATGGTGGCTTCCTTGTATGCAATGGAACATGGAGAGGAACTTGTGGAGTTAATAGACAAAGTAAGAGATGATTGGGATAAAGATCGTCTGATAGATGATTACTATTCTTCTTTCATATGGAGAAGTTCACATATCACATACGATAAGTTCTTTGAGTTGATAAATAAATATCCGGCTGACCGTAGAAAGGTATGGGGA
Organism: uncultured Roseburia sp.; assembly: GCA_964495195.1. Classification (GTDB taxonomy): domain Bacteria; phylum Bacillota; class Clostridia; order Lachnospirales; family Lachnospiraceae; genus Roseburia. The sequence goes on along the minus strand of CAZBUW010000004.1, from coordinate 47,152 downwards.
GTATTTATTGAAAACTCTGTAAAGGAAAAAAGTGAGTTAAATGCGTTGGGATTAACAAGGCTGTTAAACAGATATCATTTGAATCGAAGAGATCTTTTATGGACGACTGTCATTAATGATTTTGATGAAAATAATCGTATGATAAGTCTTGCGCACTATATAGAAAAGGGTAATACATTAGATGGATTGTCTGATAATAAAGCATATTTGTTGTCAGTTACATTTGCATGGATGCTTTCTTCGTCAAACAGAAACCTGAGGGATAGAGTATCAAAGGCAATGATTGAAATTCTTAAAGAACATTTTTCGGTTAGCAAGCGACTACTGGAATTGTTTAAGGATGTTAATGATCCATATATTATCCAGCGCCTATATGGAATTGTGTTTGGTGCAGTAATGAAACGAAAGAGTGAGGAAAAAGCAGCATTCAAAGAATTAGCGCAATGGGTATATAAAGAAGTCTTTGATAAAGAAATGGTTTATCCAGATATTTTACTGAGAGATTATGCAAGACTTATAGTTGAAAGGTTTGCCAGAGAATATTCAGAGGATTTAGAAAACATAATCATAGAAAAAACAAAGCCACCATACAAATCAGAGCCTATTCCGATTGTTGATGAAGTTGATTATGGCGCAGAAGAATACCGAGAGCGTGGTTTATGGCCGCTGTTGTTTTCGATGAGCTTTGACATGAAGGTAAAAGGCGTAGGAATGTACGGTGATTTCGGAAGATATGTTTTTCAATCTGCATTAGGACATTTCATGGATTTGGATATAGCTAATATTTATTATTACGCGATGCAGTACATATTAAATGACCTTGGTTATGATCCGGAATATTTCGCAGATTACGATAAACATAGGAATAGCTATAGTAGGCATCATGTAAAACGAATTGAGCGAATTGGAAAGAAGTATCAATGGATAACAATGTATAATATTCTGGCGCGTGTTTCTGATACGCATAATATAAAAAGCTGGGATTGGAATGATAAGATCGGGATTGCATACGAAGGTCCGTGGGATCCTTATGTAAGAGATTTTGATCCTACACTGAACATAAAGATACATGTGAAAGATGGTATGCCACAGATAACAGTACCTGAATATGGTGAAGAAAGCTTTTGTGATATAGATGCTTCAGAAAATGATATTAGTAAATGGATTCTTGGAGAAGATAAAATGTTCCAGGATTTTCCAGAACGGTTTATTCACAAGGATGGAATGGGAAAAGAGTGGGTGTCTTTATATCTATACCAGGAAAATATGTTCCGTCCAGAAGTAGAGGAATATTCCGTTTCGGGATTCCCTAAAGGCGAGCAGCATGTATGGACGATTGCCGCTATGTATATTTTACCGGAAGCCAAAACAAAATATAAAGAGCAGGATCTAATAGATTCAGGATTTATTAGGCATAGTTCCAATGGTACGAGAGACTGCTATTCCTTGTTTTCGCGAGAATATGCATGGAGTCCAGGATACAACGCGGAATTTAGAGAGTATGCTTACGATGATGATGAAAGTGATATAAAGGCGTTTCCAGCAGCAATTAACTTTTTGTGGGAGGAAGAATATGATGCTTCTCAAGAAGAGGCTACTTCCTTTGCTATTCCTGCAGGACAAATAATTCAGGAGATGCAGCTATATGAAAAGGAAATAGATGGTGTCTATTATAGAAATGAAGAAATAGTTGCGTTGGATTTATCTCTTATGGGTAATGAACACACAGAAATTATAATTCGTAGAGATGTTCTGAACGAATACATAAAGAAAACTGGCGTTCAAGTTTTTTGGACTGTAGTTGGTGAAAAACAGTATTTCCTGGGAGATATGAATCAAAAATGGCAGAGACGCGAAGGCTATTTTGTTTATGATAAAAATAAAATAGTTGGAAACATATGTATTGCCGATGATAATTAATGAATCTGTGAATGGTAATGAAAGATACGGAAGATATCTAATGATAGAGGGTATCCTCATCTTTTTTTGTGCAAAAGTAAATCCGGGCAAATTCGCCTATAAAGATAAAAATAAAAGTCATTTTATTGTGGCTTTTGCATACCAAAACAGTCCCAAATAGACAAATTAGATTGATATTGTTCCGACTTAGGATTATAATGAAACGTGAAAGATTGTATCGTTTTTCATGAAGAGGAAATCATAGTGGGATATTTATCAATTAGTCAAACTGCAGAAAAATGGGGAATTTCACAAAGAAGAATACGGAAATTATGTACTGAAGGAAGAATTCCGGGGGCATTTAAGATGGGAGCATATTGGTCTATTCCAGATGATGCTGAAAAACCTATTGATAAAAGAGTAAAGTCAGGCAGATATATTAAAACATGATTGCGATTTGAAAAATACGAACCTTTTATTGGATGGATAAATAGCAATGAGATACCAGGGGGGATTGCAAGTTGCAAAACATTGATGAGCTTACTGGGATTATTAAAGGAATAAACTTTGACTGTGTAATTAATGGCAAGGAAGCAGTGCGTTTTCAAGTATGGGGTGATAAGAATAGAAATCTTGCATGGCACATATATATGATATTTTGATGGAAGATGCTTTGCCGGAATATCTGCAGATGTGTCACGAATAGAAAAAATACGATTAAGATTATAGAAGGAGGTGCACTATGGAGGTTACTGTGATCAGATCAAATAGAAAAACTATGGCTATCCAAGTGAATTGTGACTTGTCAGTAACGGTAAGAGCACCAAGACGTGCATCTCAGAAGGATATTGAGCGAATCCTCAAGGAAAAGGAGGCTTGGATCCTAAAACATGTTGAGCAGATTAGGGAAAAGAAGGCCGCATATGATGCGATGGAAGTGAATCACCTGACGAACGAGGAGATTCATGAACTTGCAGATAGGGCATTAAAGTATATTCCTGAAAGAACTGCATATTTTGCGAAACTTATTGGTGTTGATTATGGTCGTATAACAATTCGAAATCAGAAAAGCAGATGGGGAAGCTGCAGCACCAAGGGAAATCTGAATTTCAATTGCCTTCTGATGCTGACACCGGTTGAAGTCATTGATTATGTTGTGGTTCACGAATTGTGTCATAGGAAAGAGATGAACCATTCTAAGGCTTTTTGGAGTGAAGTGGAGAAGGTGCTTCCGGATTATAAGAATTCAGTCAAGTGGCTAAAGGAAGAAGGAAGTAATATTATGTGGAGACAGAGATAAGGGGAGGATATTCTATGTTGATTGCAATTGAAGGAATTGCATTGTTTGTTCCGATGTTAATCATTGTACCGATAATGGTATATTATATAAATGGTGCTTCCGACTTTTGGAGTGCCTTTTGGCAGATGACAGCAATTTTTATGATAGGAAATATATTTGACCGTCTTTTTATTGACGAATACTGGGTAGGACATACGAAAGCGTGGTTTATTCCGGGTACAGAGGATTTGATTCCATATATTTCAGTAAAGGTAAAAATAAAAAAATGGGTTGGTAATCTTATTATGTTTCCTTTGTTATCAGCTATAATTGCAGGGATAGTTACATTTATCACGAAGTAGTGCAAACTCCGGTTTGGGGCATGAGTCTGCCGGAAATTAAAAGTGAATAAACGTTTTTGTAATTAATATATATATTCCAAGATGGCAAATACAATGCCATTGAAGAGCATGAATACTCCTCCGAAAAGCCATGCAATAACAGAGTATAGGTATAACATATCATGATATAATTCAGGTATGGTAACCAGAAGCATTCGACAATGTCTATAGTAAGGAAGTCATTAACGGAGACATAGGCGGCGGAGATTTTGATGAACCTATGGAAAAGTTTGTTTATAAAATTTTTAATGCGGAGCGATAAAATATGGAAAATAGCTTATTACAGAGTAGTTTATATTTGAATAAAATTGCCATTTCGAAAGAGATTCCACGAGATAACTATTTGGCTAGATTACCGGTGGTTGTTAATTTGAAAAAAATGGACGGTTTACAATTATCAAAACCAGTTACTTTTTTGGTGGGAGAAAATGGTGTCGGGAAGTCAACCCTAATAGAAGGAATTGCGGTTGCAATGGGATTTAATCCGGAAGGTGGAACCGTAAATTTTAGCTTTTCTACCAAGGAATCACATTCGGATTTACATGAATATCTGACGGTCAGCAGAGGATATAAAAGGCACAGGGACGGATTCTTTTTAAGAGCAGAGAGTTTTTATAATGTTGCATCCAACATAGATGATATGGATAGTGAACCCGGATGTGGTCCAAAGATAATATCAAGTTATGGAGGGGTGTCACTACATAAGCAATCACATGGGGAGAGTTTTATGGCACTCGTTGAAAACCGCTTCTATGGAAATGGCTTATATATATTAGACGAGCCGGAGGCGGCATTATCTCCGATGCGACTTATGAGGCTCATGTATTGTATGCAGGAATTAGTAAGCAAAAATTCGCAGTTTATTATATCAACGCACTCACCAATTCTGATGACGTATCCGGGAGCAGAGGTGTTAGAGATTACGCAAGATGGAATCCGGTCAGTGGATTATAAAGATACAGAACATTTTATAGTTACAAAGAGATTTATGGATGCGCCGGAAAAGATAGTGAAGGATTTGCTTGGATAAAGAAGGTGATTAATGTGAGAAGAGGTTTTTATGGGAGCGCGAGTAAGAAAAAAGAAAGATAAGAAAACTTTTACCCGTTCTCAACTTATGGATGAGTTTTGGGATAGTGATATGATACATCATCCGGAACGAGAACTGTAGATGTGTATATGACAAAGTTCAGAAACAAGCTTTCGGAGTGTGATGATTTTGAGATTGTAACCGTGCATGGTCTAGGGTATAAGGCGGTGGTCAAGTGAGAGAGAAGTCTAAAACAAAAAGGATTCTCAAGTCGATTAGCAGTTGCGTGATTTACTTCTTGTTGATTGCTTTTTTGGTTACCTGTTGTATGATGCTCTTTGTTACAACAATGACAAAATCAATGGGGGTTAATCTTACAGACAAAGATATTGCACTGGCAGCAAAGCTTACCATGGATCGAAACCTTACGAACAGATTTTATCTCCAACGTATCGCATGAATTAAAGACACCACTTGCCGTGATGCAAAATTATGCAACTATGCTTTCAGCACCGGAGATTACAGAGGAAGATAGAATTGAGTATTCCAAAGCCATTATGCAGTCTTCAAAGAGACTGGCTAATCTGATTGCTAACATATTGAAACTGAATAAATTAGAGAATCAGAAGATTTTTCCGGAAGCTACAGAGTATGACCTGGGAGAGCAACTGTGCGAATGCTTACTGCAGTTTGAGGATATTTGGGAAGAAAAAGGGATAGAAATTGAAACGGAGATGGAAGACGATGTTAAGATTTCTACTGACCCTGAATTCTTTAGTATAGTTTGGAACAATTTATTCTCTAATGCATTTAAGTTTACGAAAATAGATGGGCTGTTAAGTTAAGGCTTGCCACAGAAGGTGAATACGCAATTGTATCTGTCTCTGATACCGGTTGCGGAATGAATAAGACAACTGGTGAGCACATCTTTGATAAATTTTATCAGGGAGACACATCACACGCGACACAGGGCAATGGCTTGGGACTGGCATTGGTTAAGAGAATTGTGGATATTACAAAGAGTGACATTTATGTAGACAGTGAGCTTGGAAAAGGAACAACCTTCACGGTGCGGATAAAGAAGGTGTAGGATGGAAAAGTTTAAAGACATTATGAAAAAAATTCTGTTCCCTCATAGAGCAGCGATAGGGTTCATTATTCCGGTTGCCACGGTGATGCTTGTATATGTGTTTGTGGTAGATGAGGCGCCGCCTGTATTAAGCTATGGAGCATATGTGTTTTCATTTTATGCATTGATACTGTTTTGTATGAATGTGTGTCCGTTTATATACGGGATAGTGAGACGGGTAAGAGAAGAAAATAAATATGTGGTGTCCTATCATAAGAATCCGGTATTACGGATTAAGATTTCGCTGTATAGTTCCGTAGTCCTCAATTTACTCTATGCGTTATTACAACTTTGGTTAGGTTTTATACAGCATTCTGTATGGTTTTATTCTTTGGCGGCGTATTATGTTTTGCTTTTGATTATGAGAGTTTACTTGTTAAGCTACACGGGGAAAAATATGCCGGGAGAGAATAAGAAGCGGGAGTGGAAGAAATATCGTTTTTGTGGATTTGCGTTATTGCTTATGAATACAACCATGTCAGTAATCGTTGCCTATATTGTGCGGCAAAATCGAGGTTTTTCATATAACAAGATTCATACGATTACAATGGCAGCCTATTCATTTACAACTTTTACTATGGCGATAGTTAATGCGGTACGGTACAGAAAATATGAAAGTCCGGTGATGTCCGCTGCAAAAGCAGTGAGCCTCGTGGCGGCGGTATTTTCTATGCTGACTCTAGAGACTGCTATGTTATCTGCATTCAGAGAAAGTGATAGTAATATTTTTAGACAGAATATGACAGGGATATCAGGCGAAGTGGTATGTATATTTATTTTAGTAATGGCAATCTACATGATTATACATGCAAATAGGAAATTGAAGGAGTAAAAAAATGGAAAACGAGCAGAATAATGATAAATTTGAATATAGCTATTCTTCCACAGAACAAGAGGAAGTAAGAAAAATCAGAGATAAATATATGCCGAGGGAAGAAGATAAACTAATCAGATTACAGAAACTGGACAATGCAGTTACAAAGAAAGCTGCGATGATGCCGATTATTGTTGGCGTGAAGGGTGTACTTGTAATGGGAACCGGAATGAGTTTTTGCATCGTGTGGATGGATGCGCTTATGATTCCCGGAATTGTTATAGGGCTTATCGGAATGATGGGGGTAGCACTTGCATATCCGGTATACAATATGGTCCTAAAGAAAGAACGTGAAAAGAATGCTCCGGAGATATTAAAGCTTTCTGAGAAATTGATGAAATAAAGATATGATGATAAACATCTGAAGGATCAAAACTCTTACAGATGTTTATTTTTTTGCAGAATAACATTTTTTTAACATTTCACAAACAAAACATAAAAATACAAAGGTTATATTAACATCATCAACAGAAAACAAAGAAATAAACAGAAAATGGGGGATTTCATCATGAACAACAAAGACAAGGAATATTTAGTGGAGAAAATCAGAACACAGTATACAGAAAGGGAATACACAGCAGTAGATGAGCTTAAGAGTTTAGACAGGAAGGTAAAGAGACCAATTAATGTATTTTCATATGTTTTCGGTACAATTTCAGCTTTAGTAATGGGCATTGGAATGAGTCTTACCATGACAGATGTCGGAGCAAAGATTGGCATGACGGAGGTTATGAAGCCGGGAATAAGCATTGGCGTAGTTGGTATGGGAATGGCACTTGTAAATTATCCAATACACAAAAGAATACTTAACAGCCGCCGTAAAAAATATGCAGATAGAGTAATCGCTCTCAGCGAAAAAATCATGGAGAAGTAAGAGGTGACGATTCATGGAAAATAACAATCAGGAAACAACATTCAGCTATTCTTATTCAGCGAAAGAAAACGAAGCAGTAAGAAAAATCAGAGAAAAATATATACCTAAGGAAGAAAATAAACTGGAACAGTTACAGACATTAGATGCAAGTGTGACGTCAAAGGCAACTATGAAATCGCTTGCAGTAGGAATTCCAAGTACGCTTGTTGTAGGAGTGGGAATGTGTTGTTGTATGGTTTGGGAGGGGGTATGGTTTATTCCCGGAATTATAATCGGTATTCTTGGATTCGCAGGTGTCGGACTTGCTTATCCTGTTTATAATAAATCACTTAAAAAGGAAAGAGAATTAATTGCGCCGGAAGTACTTCGTTTGTCAGAGGAACTTCTGAAAGAAGCATAGGAGGGAATAGGTATGAGTTTTACAGGAAAAGTGAATGCAGGTATGAAGAATATTGGAACCAGTGTAAAAAATGGTATGGATAACGCAAAAATAGAAGGTCAGATTGCTGAAGAACAAAAGAAAATCAAGATTTTAAAACGAGAGATAGCAGACCTTGTTATGGTTAAACTTGATGCTTGTGAGGAGTTTTCGCCAGAAATCATGGAGCGATATGAAGGTATTGTGAAAGCAAGAGAACAAATTGAGGAATTGAAATCGAGCAGACAAATATCTTATGTTGTATGCGAAGAATGCGGAGCAAAGACTTCAAAGAATATGCAGTATTGTGGCAAATGTGGAACTAAATTAGAAAAATAATAGAAAAGAAAGTTGAGGAAAAAATCATGGCTAAGTCAAAATTGGTAGCAGCAAATAAGAAAATCGAAGAAAAGGTAGTGGATGGATACAGGAAAATTGAAAATGGAGTGGTAGGAAGTTACAAAAAGGTGGAAGATGCTGTTGTAAGTGGTTATAAGAAGGTGGAAGACGGTTTTGTGGATCAGTTTCTTACAAAGGACGGAGAAACTGTGGAAGAAGCGAAAGAAAGATTGCAGAAGAGTGAAAATCGAAAGTTGTAATTTCCCAAAAAGGAAAATAAAATGTATTGCTATTGTGCGCACGGGTTAGCATAATAAAAGTAGCATAAGCAAACACTAACATATTTATCTGCACTCGGCATCCCTGCATCCAATGCAATCAATATGTTTTATAAACAGATTATCTTAAACAGGGGACTGCCTTTTGAGGTTAAGCTTCCAACAGCAAAGCCTGTAAATGTGGAGGAACTGACTGAAGCAGAACTGAACGCAGAGCTAGACAAAGGATATGCGGATATGGTAGCAGGAAGGACAAAGTCCGCACGACAGGCTTTTGCTGATATTCGAAAAGATTATGGCTTATGATTTGCGAAGTAGTTACTACTGAACAGGCGGATGCCGACTTAAGGACCACACAGTAATGAAAAAAGAAAATAAGAAACAGCGTTAAGGCGTATGAAGTGTAATCATTTCATGCGCTTTTTTTGCGTTTAACTTTTCAATTAAAGAAGGTTCGGGTGCCGATTGGGCTGTCATTTTTAACGGACACCTTCTCTGATAAGATATAATCACGAACCAAGATAATGTTGATTTTTACCAATCGGGAGGTGCTGACATGGCAGAGATTTATTTTACAATAACAGGGACAAATCATCATCACGGACAAGAATTCATTGAGCCTAAGATGGAAGTAAAGCTTGCGAAAGAACCGGATAACGAAGTCGATACAGAGGCGATTAAGGTTGAGATGCCTGGCATCGGCATTATCGGTTATGTGGCAAATAGCCCTTATACGGTTGTTGGAGAGAGCTTCAGCGCGGGAAGACTTTATGATAAGATTGGGGATACTGCAAGTGGTACAGTGCTTTATGTGCTTCCGAAGGGAGTGCTCTGTGTACTTAATGTTGAAGATGTAACTACTGGTGAAAGTTTGGATAGATAAGCAGCTGCACGAAGTTCAGTTGGTGCTTTGCGTACATCGGAATGAAGTCTTTGATAGATTTTTGACGATAGAGTATGTTTATCAAAGAAACATACCCCGAAATTCAACTTCTGGAGGTGGAATATGAGTACATTAGCAACAGATAAGTTCTACTACATAATGGATTACAGCGGACACTATTATAGAACAGATGCAAGAAATCAGCTTGTAGTTGCAAGTGATGAAGCAGAAGCAGCCGTTTTTTCTTTTATTGATGCAAACAAGAGAATAAGTGGTGGCAATAGAAGTAAATTTTACTTTATGACGCCGGTGTCGAAAGATGACAAAGTTGATTTAGGCGATGAAATGTCAGTTGATTCTCTGAATTCGAGCATTTCGGGTGTAATAATTTCGGCAGCCAGAGAACTGACAGAAGCCGAGATTCCGGAAGAGATTGAAAAGTCGACGTCAGAGTATGACCTCTCCAAAATGGATTGGAAAGAATATCTCACACATTTCACTTTTATCGCTGCCGGTCTAAAGGAATACAGAGAAGACCTTATTAAGGCGCAGTCGGATGTGGATCAGAAAATCTGCGACGTGCTGCATTATATCGAGCTTTGCGATACGAGCGATGAAGAGGCGGCAGATCTGGTTGAATTGTTGAAAGTATGCAGAGAAAACAGGCGCTCCATCAAGGATGAAGTGATTCGTGTGGACTCGTTTCAGCGGAATCTCGGAACCAGTGCAAACGTGGCAAAGGCAAAGGAAGCACTAAAGGCGATCAAGGGACTTGAGACAAGAAAATACACCCCGCGAAAATTCACTGAACTCTTCGCAGGCAGCACAATGAAAGCAACCGCAACAAGAGACAGAAAGATTAGTGGAGGGCGGTTAGAGGAAGTGCCGCACAGAGAAGAGGAAACATACACGGAGGAGGAAATCAACATGGAGTACGTTCGCAGAGAAACACCGTTCGATGGAAAAGAGAATGACTGGATGGCATTTGCCATGCAGCAGGCGGAATTTTACAGAAATGCAGAGCAGTATATCGTCAACCTTCAGCTTGACATCGACGAGATAGATGCTGCAATCACCGAGTTGATGGCGGAGATCGAAACATCTAATTGCAACGTTACGCAGGGATATAAGCTGTTCAAACGTATGAAGGAGTTGCGGTTAGAGCGCAAGAAGAAGGAAAAGGAACTGGAGACGCTGTACATTCTTACGGAGCATTTTGATGTAAGCGCAATGGCGGATGAGTGTGCGGACAACGCGAACGCACTCGAGCAGTATCTCTATGGCAGTGATGCAGATAAGCAGACTGCTCATATGGAGGATGATGAAAACAATGTTGCAGGTAATGAGCAGCCAATGACATGGCGTGCGGTATAGGAGGCGATTTTGATGGAAAATACGAATAAGCTGTTTATATCAAAGCTTACCGAAATAAGGAATGAGTTAGAAAATGGAACCGAGCTTGAGGCGATAGAGGAAGAATTAAGAGGGATATTGGATAAAGTTGTATCTGACTATATTGTTCCAACGGAAACCGGAGTTGCTTATACTTTCGAAAACGAGAAGAAGATGTCTGTTTTTGCGGTGGGAGAGGATGTAACTCTATGTAAGACAGTAGAAGAGGATCGGCCAAATTACATTAAGCTTCAAAAGGAGAACACCATTATGCCAAGAGCATATGAAATAGAAGGCTTCGAGGATGTGATTTGGGGAGAGATGAGTGAAGAAAAGGCTTTTTACACTACAATCAGAAGAAAATCGGATAATGCTTATCTTGGATATTGTGGAATCAAGAATATCTATAAGGATGAATTGGAATTAGCAATTGAACTACTTAAGGATTATCATCGTCGAGGATACGGAAGCCAGGCACTACAATTGTTTATGGAACAGGTCAGTATATCTTCAGGTATCAGATCATTTAAGGCACTTGTTGATGGTGAAAATGTTGCTAGCCAAGCAATGTGTGAAAAAATAGGAGGCGTTCCTTCGGGAATAGCGGAGCATTTACTTCACGACAAAGAGTATATGGAGGAATACGAACGGGAATATACTGATGAGATAACGGAGGCAATGGAAGAAGCAGCCTTAAAATTTGGGGTTCCACCAGAGAAATTGCTGACCCATGTGCTTGTATATAGGTTTAACAAAGACGAATGAGGAGGCATGATTGATAGCTATTTAAACGACAGACAAACGCGACGATAAGATTTATTTTAGGCTTGGCTGTCCCATAAACTGAACTTAGTCCTTTCAATATCCCCACATCATGCTATAATTAAATTGGTAAAAAATACCAGACCGCGAAGTGAAAACGGGGGATGAAAAAATGGCTAGAGGAGCAAACCAGAAATTGAAACTCGCATTTCTCACGCAGATTATGCTCGAGAAAACGGATGAGGAACATGGACTCACACTTGCGCAGATTATGGATGAGCTTGAAAAGAGGGGGGTCTCGGCGGAGAGAAAAAGTCTCTATCAGGATTTTGCAGACATTACGGATAAACTTGGAATCGAGATCATGAAAGAACAGGTCGGAAGAGACACATATTATCATGTTGCCAATCGCGAATTTGAACTTGCGGAAGTAAAGCTCCTCATAGATGCAATTCAGTCATCAAAATTCATCACAGAGAAAAAATCAAGAGAGCTCATCAAAAAAGTAAAAGGCTTCGTCAGTGAGTATCAGGCAAAGCAGCTTGAAAGACAGGTCTTTGTTCAGGGCAGAATCAAAACCATGAATGAGAGCATTTACTATAACGTGGACGATATTCATAGAGCAATTGCTGAAAACCGGAAGATTACCTTCAAATATTATAAATGGAATATTGAGAAAAAACTAATCGAGAGACATAACGGAGTTGTTTTTTGTGTCAGTCCATGGGCACTGACATGGGATGATGAAAACTATTACATGGTAGCGTTTGATGACCGTGACAAGACAATCAAGCATTATCGTGTCGACAAGATGAAACAGATTGGGATTACAGAGGAGAAGAGAGACGGAAAAGATGCGTTCAAAGATTTCGACATGGCAGCATACTCAACGATGAACTTTGGAATGTTCCAGGGCGAAAAAAAGAAAGTAAAGATTGAGTTTGACAATTATATGGTAGGCGTATTTCTTGACCGCTTTGGAAAAGATATTTCGATTCGTCCTGCCAGCGAAGGGCGTTCGTCTACTCTGGTCGATGTTGCCGTCAGCTATCAATTCTTTGGCTGGATTTTTAGCCTTGGAAAAGGAGTTAAGGTTGTAGGACCGGATGAAGTTGTGGAAGAAATGAAAAACGCAGCAAAGAATTTTGCGGAACTGTACCAGTAGATGTTTTTCAAGGGGCAGTGGTTGTTGTTGAAAAATCAGCTTATGAATTGGAAAGGGAGACAACGATGAAAAGAATTATATATTGGTTGCAGAAACAGAGGAGAAGGGAAAAGAAGCATTGCAGTGCATGCTGTTTGGGGTGCAGATTTTTTAGAGACTGCATTGCAGACGGCGACTTTTAGCGGAAAGGATGATATTGTGACAGAGAGAGAAGAAGTATTAAAATATGGTATGACGCTTCCGGATGTATATATAGATACCCCTTTTCATGATGACAACTGGGTGTTGCTCAGATACAGGAAGAACAAGAGAGCGTTTGCCTGGACATACGAGAGGGAGGGGCATATTTGGGTGAATGTGAAAGTTGACCCGGAGTGGCGCGATTTATGGAGAAATACATATGCAGCGGTCTTACCGGGGTATCATCAGAATAAGGAGCATTGGAATTCTATTATTTTAGATGGCAGTATACCGGACGAAGAGGTGAAAAGAATGATAGCGGAGAGCTACGATTTGATTGTTAAGAAGAAAAGATAGGACTGCGTCGAGCCGCTCTGCGGAGTGGCTTTCTTTGAAAATAGGGGTTAGCCAAAACTAACAAAAGATTAGAAATAGACAGGTAAAATGAATTTTTAATAACAGGAGGAAGAAAAATGCAAAAAATCACAATGAAGATTGATGGAATGATGTGCTCTATGTGTGAGAGCCATGTCAACGACGCGGTGCGTCGAGCGTTTCCGGTAAAAAAGGTCACATCCTCACACAGTAAAGCGGAGACGGTGATTCTGACGGAGACGGAGATCCCGGAGGAGCAGCTTCGTGCAGCCATCGAGGCGACCGGTTATCGCGTGCTTTCTGTCCGGAGGGAAAGCTGTGAAAAGAGGGGGCTGTTCGGTTTTCGAAAATAAAAGTTTTGCTTGACTCTGACCTTACGTCATAGTGTATGGTTATCATTGAAGTTGCAACTCATAGAAAAAGAAAGAAATGAGGAATGATTATGAACATTGATATGATACGCTCTGACAAAATTTATCGGGAAATGGTTCGAGCAACCCCAAAAGAGAAAGAAGATATTTATCGTTATAAATTAATGAAGCCCTTTGAATTTAAGTGGAAATGTGTAGGAATCCCGTTAAAAGCAGAACAGGAGGGAGGCTATGACGTAGTATCTGCCGGCAGTATGGGAGGTGGGTATCATCCTTCGCAGATTACTCATGAATTGGAGGCGCAAATCAATAGAATCAGTGAGGATAGATTCTGGAATTCCTGTAAAAAAAGTATTCAGGATACCTTGGAAAGCTTTGAAGAACATGGTATTATCCTACCGGTTCAATCCTACCTTTTTACCATACTGTTGAATAATCCCAATCATCCAATGTCTGCAATGAATGGAGATTATTGTGGAGATGGCGGTATTCCGGGATATATTATCGGTACCATTATTCCAAATGATACATCCATGAAGATGTTGCCGGTGGCATTGGCGCATGAAGCGAACCATAATGTTCGTTGGCAGTTTATACAGTGGAATCCCAATATTACACTGGCGGATATGATTGTATCAGAGGGGCTGGCAGAGAATTTTGCGGCCCAGATGTATGGGGAAGATAAGGTTGGTGTATGGGTAAAAAATACAGATGAAGAGACTTTGCAAAATGTAATAAAGCCTGCAATCCAAAGAAACCTGCAGGAGAATGATTTTAACAAAGTGTTCGGATATTTGTATGGGGATGAGATTATGTCAATGCGTGGTGGAGAGAGCTTGGGAATGCCTTATTGTGCAGGCTATGCCTGTGGGTATGCATTGATAAAGCATTATCTGGAAAAGACAGGAAAAGATATCTATCAGGCAACCATTACAAAAACAATAGATATTTTAAAAGAAACGGAGGATTTCTGGGAATGAAGATTCATGAAGTTGCAAAGTTGACAGGAGTTACCGTGCGTGCCCTGCATTATTATGATAAGATTGGTTTGCTGAAACCCGCAGAAATCACAGAAGCAGGATACCGCATTTATAGCGAGAATGACTTGGAAACCTTGCAACAGATACTGTTTTTCCGGGAACTCGACTTTTCTCTTAACGAGATAAAAGAAATTATTCAGAACCCATTTTACGATAAAACAGAAGCGCTGGAAAAGCACAAAGAACTTCTGGTGCAGAAACGGAATAGATTAAATGGTTTAATTACACTTGTAGAAAATACACTGAAAGGAAATGAGAGCATGAGTTTTAAAGAATTTGACATGACAGAAATAGAAGAAAATAAGAAAAAATATGCGGATGAGGTAAAGGAACGCTGGGGTACTACAAAAGCCTACGCGGAATACGAAAAGAAGGCAGATACCGAGGTGGAATACCGGCAAAAGATACTGGGATTAAATGCTCTTATAGAAGAATTTGCGAAGCGCCGCCATCTCGCACCGGAAAGTAGCGAAGTGCAGGAATTGGTGAAAAAGTGGAGGGATTATATCACAGAGAACTTCTATCAATGTACGAATGAGATACTTTCAGGTCTCGGGCATATGTATGTGGGTGATGAACGGTTTGCCAAAAACATAGACAGGAACGGCGAGGGAACGGCAGAATTTATGGCAAAGGCGATCGCTTTGTTTTGTAAAGAAGATGATAAAAGAGCATCGCTATGTTCGATGACGTTGTAGGCGTATCTATTTACGTTGTGGAGTACATGTATGAAGAAACTGCAATCAGAAGCCATGCTTAAATACTATTGATGATATCCTTGCAGAGGCAAAGGTACGCCTTGCGGAGATTCATTCATCTAGTTTGTAAGGAAATACGATAAAGCGCGGGCGGGTCTTGATGAGAAATCGTTGGGGCTCGCTCGCGTTTTAGTCTGCCCCAAATTTTTGAAAAAATAAAACTTTTTATCTGCGCCGTGACAATATAACTATGTAAGGGCAAATTTCTTAGACCGGTTTAAGAGAAAAATAAGGCTGGCAAGTTATGAATAATTATGAATTTGAGCAGTTTGTCCTGAGAGATGGGAAAGATATTCTGCGATTTTGCAGAATGACAGCTGGGAATGACGACAGCGGCAACGAATTATATCAGGACACCATGCTAAAGCTGCTGGAGAAGCAAGAGAAACTTGACTCCGGGCAGAATGTAAAGAGCTACGCACTATCCATATCGATTTTGCTTTGGAGGAACAAAAAGAAGAAATATCTGGTGAGAAAAAATATCTTACCATTCAGGAGTTTGGAGGAATATGAAGCGGAAAATGGCAAAAACTATAAGTATGAACCGGGCGGTTGCGGTCGTAGCTAAGATTTATGGCAGAACATTTAGAAAATGTTATATCCGTAACTCGGAACAAATGGAAACTTTATCTTGGGACAATAGGACAATCATAACTTGGATTAACACCTTTGACACCCGAATCTCTGTCGGCGACCGCCTGGGGAACAGAATCGGAGGAAATGCCATGAAGTTTATAAGAAAAAATGGGGCGGGCATCGTGTTATGTTTATGCATCGCCCTTGTTTGCTTTTTTCTCGGGAAGCGGTTCCCGATTATCGGAGGCCCTGTATTTGCCATTGTCGCAGGCATGGTCATTACACTGCTGATGAGAGATAAGAAAAAATTCGAGAGCGGAATTCGCTTCACCTCTAAAAAAGTCCTGCAGTATGCGGTAATTCTGCTCGGGTTCGGATTGAACCTTCAGGTGATTTTCCGGACGGGAAAGCAGTCCCTGCCGATTATCGTGTGCACCATATCGGCATCGCTCGTCATCGCTTATGTGCTTCACAGGGTGATGCATATTCCGGGAAAAATTTCGACGCTGGTCGGCGTCGGCTCCTCCATATGCGGCGGTTCCGCCATCGCCGCAACCGCACCGGTGATCGACGCGGATGATGAGGAGGTGGCGCAGGCGATATCCGTCATCTTTTTTTTCAATGTGTTGGCAGCAGTCCTGTTTCCTGCATTCGGTTCGTGGATTGGATTTGACACTGCCTCGGGTGAGGCGTTCGGGATTTTCGCAGGGACGGCGGTGAACGACACGTCCTCGGTGACAGCGGCTGCCTCCACCTGGGACAGTATGTACGGGCTCGGCAATGCCACGTTGGACAAGGCTGTTACGGTAAAACTGACGAGGACGCTTGCAATCATTCCAATTACACTCGTACTTGCGTTTGTGCGCATGAAGCGGGAGAGCGGGGAGGCAAAGGTCTCTTTAAAACAGGTCTTTCCGTTTTTTATTCTGTTTTTTATCGGCGCTTCCGTGGTTACCACGGTGGCATCTGCCTGCGGTCTTCCGTCCTCGTTTTTTTCACCGTGCAAGGAGCTGTCAAAGTTTTTAATTATCATGGCAATGGCGGCAATCGGTCTGAACACGGACATTGTGAAACTTATCCGGACCGGGGGCAAACCGATGGTTATGGGTCTTGCCTGCTGGATTGGAATCACGGCGGTGAGCCTTAGTTTGCAGCGGGTTCTTCACATCTGGTGAGGCGCTGCATTTCCCGAAAAAATTTCCGGAAAAACCGCTTGACTTTTCTCTGGGGTTAGTATAAACTAACCTCACTAGCGGTTAGAAATGGCTAACCAAGAGAAAAGGAGAATGAAAATGAATCACCGAAGAAAAGGAATGGTTGTGAACTGGATTATGCTGATTGCGCTGCTGACGGCGTTTGTGACAGGAATATTGTTAAAGTGTATGCCGGGAATGTGGATGGGAATTGCCCATGCGTTATCGGGAATCGCGCTGTTGGCAGCGGCGCTGCTCCACATTGTGCAGCAGCGGATGTTTGCACGCAGATAGGAGGCGGACAGTATGAAGAAAACCAAAAGATTGTTATGGATTCTGGTGGGATTTTTCAGCCTTGGCGTGGGTGTGATTGGTGCAATCCTTCCGTTTCTTCCGTCCTTCCCGTTTTTGATGCTGACGCTATATAGTTTTACGAGGAGTTCGGAGAGGCTGCGGACGTGGTTTATCGGGACAAAACTGTATAAAAACAATCTGGAATCCTATGTGGAGAGCAGATCGATGACGAAAAAGACGAAGATAAGAATCATGATAACGGTGACGGCGCTTATGACGTTCGGATTTGTGATGATGGGAGCGGTGCCGGTCGCACGCTGCATTCTCGTTGTTGTCTGGGTATTTCATATCATCTATTTCATCTTTGGAATCAAGACGCTGGAGCCGGAAAACTCTAGTCTGTAACCTCATCCAATGGACTTCCTTTGTACAATGTGTACAAAAAACATGCTGATTTACATAAAAAGTTAGCAATAAATGATGGCTTAATCGCAATAATTGCAGTGCGCCCGGAGATAAAAAGGGATAAAGTTTTATTGTAAGAAATGGCTATGGATCGATCACATTGGCGCAAGGAGAAGAAAATTGGGAGGTAAAAAGAATGAAGAAGAGAATACTTGTCACGTTGCTCGCGGCAGCAATGGGGCTTGGTTTGCTGGCAGGCTGCGGTGAGACGGGCGATACATCGGGTAATGCAGCCGACGGTGCACAAGGCAGCAGTACAGAGGGTGGCGCATCGAATAACTCCTCAGGTGAGGCGGAGGAGATTACATGGATGTTCTGGGACGATCTGAACGCGACAGAGGATTTGATCAGTCTTGGATATGCAGATGTAATTGAGCGATTTAACAAAGATTATGAAGGGGTCTATCATGTGACGCCGATTACAACGAATCTGGAAGAGTATTATACCAAGCTTAATGCGCTGGTTGCGTCCGGGGAGACGCCTGACGTATTTATCGTCAGCCCGGGACCAAACTTAGATGTGTATGCAGAACCTGGCTATTGTCTCGACTTAAAGTCTGCGCTCACTGCAAATGACAATGAATGGCTGAACACTTTTAACGGCGGCGAGGGAGCATTCTCGCAGCAGACATATGGGGACGCGATTGACGCAGTTCCACTCAATATTGCAGCGGCATGCGTATTTTACAATACAGAGATTTTTAGTGAGGTAGGCGTTGAGGTGCCAGAGACTTACGATGAGTTCATCGATGCATGTGAGAAAATCCAGAAGGCAGGGTATACGCCGCTCTCCTGTTCTGCAGGGACAGCGTGGTGTCTGTCCATGATTGCGGGGTATCTGTGTGACAGAGAAGGGGCAGACCTCGCTGCGATTGCAGACGGTTCTGCAAAATGGACGGATGAGTGCTTTGTAAACGCGGCAAATAAACTCTTAGAGATTTCAAAATATTTCCAGCCGACGGCTGCCGGCGACACCAACGATGTTGCGACAGCGGGATTTTATAACGGGGAGGCCGCTATGCTGGTTCAGGGCTCGTGGGCAATCGGACAGATTAACGGTGCCAATCCGGATTTCGAGGATAAATGTGGCGTGTTCTCATTCCCGGACTGCGGCGTTGCGGACGGAAGCAGAGTCATCGCAAAATCCGATTCTCTTGCAATCAGCGCCAAAACGGAGCATCAGGATGCCTGCATCGCACTGCTCAAATATTTTACAGATGATACAGCACAAAAATATACAGCGGAAATCGGTGGAAAAATCCCTGTAACAACGGTTGAGTACGACGAGAGTGTTGCACCGGCGGAGCTGGCATATGTTATGGATGTGTTTGGGAATGCCTCGGGCACATTCGGATTCTACAACGAGTCCCTTGCCAGTACGGAAGCAGGATCCTTCTTCGACGATCAGATGGTCGCCATGTATTTAGGAACAGTGACGGTGGAAGAGGCGCTGCAGAACGTGCAGGACTTCTACGAGGAGAACGTTTACTAATCTGCTTTACAGAAAGGACTTTTGGCTGCGGGACAGAAGCCCGCAGCCTTTTTGAATTCGGAGGTTTTTATGGAGAAGCTGTTAAGCAATAAAAAGGCAATTTTGGTATTCATTGCGCCGGCGCTGCTGTTGTTCACGTTTGTCCTCTTTGTGCCAATCTGTCAGTCCGTCTATTACTCCTTTTGCGATTATGATGCGCTGTCTCCCGCAAAATTTGTGGGATTGAAGAATTATAAGAACCTGTTTGGCGATAAGACCATGCAGATTGCGTTGAAGAACTCAGTTTTTTTCCTGATCTTTTCGGTGGTGACACAGCTCATCATGGGACTGATTCTTGCCGGTCTTTTGACCAATATCAAAAAGGGGCGCAATTTTTTTAAGAATGTGTACTATCTGCCGTGCGTACTTTCTTCCGCGGCGCTCGGACTGCTCTGGATGTTCGTATTTACACCAAAGTTGGGCATCAATCAGATTCTCGCGCAGTTTGGCGTTGAGGGACCGCTCTGGCTGATGGATGTGACAGGGACGATTGTGCTTCCGATGTGGGTGATTGCATTCGTGTCGCTCTGGCAGTATGTGGGACAGTCGATGATGCTCTATATGGCGCAGATTTCCGGCATCGGGACATCATTGTACGAGGCGTCCTATATCGATGGATGTACGAAGATACAGGCGTTCCGGTATATTACGCTGCCGCTGATCAAACCGATGGTGGCGACCGCGATGTCGCTGAATGCAATCGGTTCCCTGAAGTTTTTCGACATGGTTTACAACATGACCGAGGGCGGACCGAACCATGCGACAGAAGTATTGGCGACACACTTGTACACGCAGGGCTTTAAGTTCTTTAAGTATGGTTATGCAAGTGCAATCGGCACAGTGCTTTTGGTGATGTGTCTCTTAGTAACACTGTTTATCAATAAGTTCGTAAAATGTGATAATTACGAGATGTAAGGAGGAGAAATGGATAAGAAAAAAACAGACGCAGGCTCCTCAAAGGTATGTAAAGTGATTGTATATGTAATATTGTCCATTCTTGCGGTAGTTTATCTGCTTCCGCTCGCGTGGGTGGTGTTTGTATCGTTGAAAGATGACAGTACGCTGTTCCTATCTCCGTGGGCACTGCCGGAGCATTTGAATTTTTCTAACTACACTTTTGCATGGACGGCAGGGAATCTTGGACGTGCCACACTCAATTCCGTGATTGTCTGTTGTACGACGCTTGTACTCGGCATGGTTATCGGATCTATGGCGGCATTTTGTATCAGCAGAATGCGCTGGAAACTTGCGGGCACAGTATTGACTTATTTTCTAACGGGAATGATGATTCCGGTGCATTGTATTCTGATTCCACTGTTTACCAGATTTACAAAGATGGGGCTGTCAAATTCACTGTGGGGGCTGATACTGCCATATACGACGCTTTCTTTGCCAATCACGATTTTTATTATGAAAGGATTTTTTGACAGTCTTCCGAAGGAACTGATTGAGTCTGCCTGCATAGATGGATGCACCATCTATCGAATCTTCGGTCAGATTGCGCTGCCGCTGGCGAGGACGGGGGTGTTCGTCACGGGACTTATGACCTTTGTGGCCAATTGGAATGAACTGCTGTTGGCGATGGTCTTTATTTCGGATGACCGCATGAAGACGCTGCCGGTGTCTCTGTCAAAATTCGTAGGGCCTTACAATACAAATTATTGTCAGATGTTTGCTGCAATTGTAGTGGCGATTCTGCCGACCATCGTTGTATATTGTATGTTCAGTAATCAGATTGTGGATGGGCTTACCGTGGGGGCTGTAAAGGGATAATTATGCTTAAGTTGGATGAATTTTTTCACAGTGGGATGTTGCTTCAAAGAGGGTGTGAGAACGTGCTTTGGGGGACGAGCGACTGTGAAGATGAGATAGAAGTTAGTATAAATGGCGCGATGGCTGCCGCGTGCAGGATTGATGCGGGGGAGGTGCGGATTGCGCTTCCGCCGCATCCGGCGATGGAGGATGCCGTGATTCATATCTGTGGAAAACATACCGATGTGACACTGCATCATGTGGATTACGGAGAGCTTTTTATTGCAGGCGGGCAGAGTAATATGTGGTTTCCGGCGGAGTTTGATGCAGAGTACCGCGATTGCATCCTGGGAAAAGTGGATGAACACATTCGCTATTATGACATCGGGCAGTATGCATTTGTGGGAGAGCGCGAGGAAGGGCTAAAAGACGACAGGCATTTTGACAGGTGGTCGCATCTCGGCGGGGAACTCACCGCGGATTACTCGGCGGTGGCTGTCTACTTTGCGCTGAAACTAAAAAGGCGTCTGCAGGTACCTGTGGGAATCGTGGGATGCTATTGGCCGGGCAGCAGTGCGAGCGCCTGGGTCAAAGAATCCATTCTGCGGCAGAATCCTGCGCTAAAAGTCTACACGGACGCGTACGACAAGGCGACGGAGGGACTCGACATACCAGAGTATCTGCAAAGGGATGAGGCGAACCGGAGGGCGCAGGAGACCGCGGAGGGAAGAGCGTTCATGCGACAGGTTCACAGGCAGCTCCACAGGGAGCCGCCGTCGGCGGAACTGATTGCAGCAGAGAGGGAGAATGCAGCAAAGTTTCAGACGGGACCGCACGACTTCAACCGTCCGGGCGGACTCTATGACACGATGGTGTTAAAACTTCAGAAGGTGAGGGCTTCCGCTGTACTGTGGTATCAGGGGGAGTCGGACGAGGGGCGCGCGGCAATCTACCCGAAACTGTTTGCGGCACTCATGCAGAACTGGCGGGAGCTGTTGGGAGAGCAAATTCCGTTTTTCTATGTGCAGCTTGCACCGTTTGAGGCGTGGAGAGGCTGCGGCGGGGAGCATTACCACGAACTGCGGGAAGCACAGCAGATTGTGGAGGACATGGAATTGGATGCCCACATGGTGAGCATCATGGATGTTGGGGAGCGCTGGGATATCCACCCGAAGCGCAAGAGGCCTGTTGGGGAGCGGCTGGCGGATCTGGTCATGACCTGCCTTTATCAGAACTGCGATCTTGCAGATGAGCAGGAGAGAGAAAAAAAGAAGAGGATCAGCCGGAATCCGAGGATGAAAAACATGAGGCGTTCGGGGAATCAGATAGCGGTTACGTTTGAAAATGTCTGGGACGGTCTGGAGGCGCGAGGAGATTGCAGCGGATTGTTTGAAATCACACTGCACGGAGAGAGGGTGCCTGCAGTATGCCGCATCGATGGAGATACCGTGGTGCTGGAACCGGAGCGTGAACTTACCCGTGAGGAATTTGCCGAACTTAAGGTGAGCCTTGCATACCGGCCTTATGTCAATATGACAATCTTTGAAAAAAACGGAATGCCGCTGCGACCGTTTGCGCCACACAGGGTTTACTGTTAGTAAGATGTTGGGACAAAAAGGGGTTAATAAAAATTTGAATTGTCACATTGCGCAAAATAGTTTTTGCATTTGTGACTTAATGAAGGATATTAGATTTTCTTAATGTTTTGTATGTACCCAGCAACTCAGCAACAGGATGTTGCTGAGAGCCCTGGCTGAGCCACGGACGGCGAATCCTGGGCGGTTGCGGTCGCAGCTAAGATTTATGGCAAAACATTTAGAAAATCTTATATCCGTAATTCGGAACAAACGGAAAAATTATTTTGTGCAATAGGACAAACACAACTTGCATTAACCCCTTTTGACCCAACATCTTAGTCATAATTACAATAAAACAAGTGTGAAAGGAGCCTGATTCAGGCTCCTTTTTGTATAAAACGCCAAAAATAAACTTTGACAAAAAATTAACTTTATAATTTGCATTTTTTCGGATAAAATATATAAGGTTATACGTCTTTTTAGGAAGACAACTGTGCAAGATGCACAGCGATTGCAAAAAATTTAGGGCAGAGGAGAGGGAATAAAATGGAAATGCCAATTGTACCTTTTTTAATTTGTTTTCCGTTTATTGTTTCGATTCTGATGTTTTCCATCCGTGTGAATAAGATTCGCAACGGGGTGGCATATGTCAGCGCCGGAGCAATTATGGTGGGGACAATCGTATTGGTGGTTCAATGGGTGCTCGGAGGGTGCGAGCCGATTGAACTCTATTATCATGTGGAGACGTTAGACCGGATTATTCTGGTGTTTGAGCTGTTCTGCATGTGTGTGATTACATATCTTTGTGTGAAATATAAAAAATACTGGGTCAGTTTTTTTACAATATTTCCTACGCTTTTAGTTGCATGGCTGGAAATCTGGGGGCCAAAGCGCGATACGATTCATCACATCTACATCGACCATCTGGCGATTCTGATGTGCCTGATCATCGGGATTATCGGATGTCTGATTGTCGTTTATGCGGTGGGTTACATGCACGGTTACCATCATCACCACCTCGAATTCGAGGACCGAAGATACTACTTTTTCATGCTGTTGTTCATCTTTTTAGGCGCGATGTTCGGGTTTGTTCTCTCGGAGAGTACGCTCTGGGTGGATGCGTTCTGGGAGGTCACGAGCATCTGTTCCTTCCTTCTGATTGGATATACGAGGACGCCGGAGGCGATTACTAACTCCTTCCGTGCGCTTTGGATGAATCTGGTGGGCGGAACCGCGTTAGCGGTTGGCGTGACGTACCAGATTATTGTCACGGGAAATGATTCCATGGAGCAGTTAGTCAGAGGGGCGATGGTGCGCAATCCGGGCTGTGTCGTACCGGTTGCGCTGATTGCGTTTGCCGCACTGACAAAGTCCGCACAGATGCCTTTTTCGAAATGGCTCATGGGCGCAATGGTTGCGCCGACGCCGTCCTCGGCATTGCTGCACAGCGCAACGATGGTAAAGGCAGGAATCTATATTTTGTACCGCCTTTCACCGGCGATGGACGGTCAGGCAATCGGCGGGCTGATTGCGTTTATCGGCGGTTTTACGTTCCTGATGGCGTCCATCATGGCGATTGCGCAGAGCGACGGCAAAAAGGTTCTCGCGTTTTCCACAATCTCAAATCTCGGACTGATGGTGGCGTGCGCCGGTGTCGGAAAGCAGGAGACCATCTGGGCAGGGCTGTTTCTCATGATGTTCCATGCAGTCAGCAAATCGCTGCTGTTTCAGGATATCGGAGCGGTCGAGAATGCAATGCACTCACGCGATGTGGAAGATATGCGTGGGCTGATTTACCGCCTGCCAAAGCTCGGGGTGTTTATGTTCATCGGAATCGCGGGAATGTTTT
The DNA here is from genome assembly GCA_964495195.1 of uncultured Roseburia sp. Classification (GTDB taxonomy): domain Bacteria; phylum Bacillota; class Clostridia; order Lachnospirales; family Lachnospiraceae; genus Roseburia. Next base: position 22,468 of record CAZBUW010000004.1, on the reverse strand, counting down.
TGGCGCCGTTTGGAATGTTGATTTCAAAATGGTCCGCCCTGAAGGCGGCGGTGGACGCAAACAATGTCATGCTGGTCATCTTCATCGCCTACGGAAGTGCGACGACGATGTTCTATTGGACGAAGTGGATGGGAAAACTGATTGCCGCGACGAAGGAGGCGCCAATCCGCGACATCACGAAGAAAAATGAGATGTTGTCGCTGACGGTGCACGCAGTGCTGATGATTGCGCTGTGTATGTTGTTCCCGCTCATCTCCAGAATTTTTGTGGAACCGCTGATGCTCGAGATGTTCGGGGTGGCGGTAGCGGTTTTGCCGATGAGCGTGTTATATATGCTGGTGGTGTTGATCTGCTTTATCTTCATGGTGCCGTTTTTCGCCTATCTGTATGCGAAAAAAATGGATCAGAGCCGGAAGATGTCCTACATGGGCGGAATCAACGAAGGGGACAATGCCTCATTTACAGATTCCTTTGGGGAGCCGAAAAAGCTGGTGAATGCAAACTGGTATTTCAAAAATTTCTTCGGACAGAGAAAATTGATGAATCCATGTATTGCATTGACAACTGCGGTAATTGTAGTTGAATTAGTAATGATTATAGGAGGTACACTGCTATGATGAGCCGGGTGATATCCGTACTTCTCTTTTTGCTGCTGGCGCCTCTCGCCGGCGGTCTGTTAGACGGGCTCGACCGCAAGATTTCAGCGCGCATGCAGGGGCGGGTCGGGCCGCCCCTATTGCAGCCGTTTTATGATGTGATAAAACTTTTTGCAAAACAGACGGTGGTGGTGGAACGGTCACAGACCTTTTTGCTGCTGTCCTACTGCGCGACACAGATTTTTACCGGATGTATGTTCTTTGCCGGGGTGGATGTGCTGATGTGCTTTTTCGTGCTTTCCACCGGGGCGACGTTTCTGGTGTTTGCGGGATACATCACCAACTCGCCGTACAGCTCGCTCGGGGCAGGGCGGGAACTGGTGCAGATGATGTCTTACGAGCCGGCGATTCTGCTCTCCTGCGTCGGATTTTATCTGGCGACCGGGACGTTCCGCGTCAGTGAGATTATATGCACACCGTTTAGCTCCATTCTGGTGCTCCCGGGATTTTTCTTTGGATATGTGTTTATTTTAACCATCAAGATGCGCAAGTCACCGTTTGATTTAAGCACGTCCCATCATCCGCACCAGGAGTTAGTCAAGGGAATCACGACGGAGATGGGCGCGAAAAACCTGGCAATCTACACAATCACGGAGTGGTACGAGAACATATTTCTGCTCGGTATGGCGGGGCTTTTCATCGTGAATAAGAACCCGTGGAGCTACCTTGCGGCAGTTCTCGTCGTGCTGGCAATCTGTTTTTTTGAGACGCTGATTGACAATGTGTCCGCCCGTGTAAAATGGGATACCATGTTGAAAGTGACCTGGATTGTAACGATATTAGCATGCGGAGTCAACCTGTTGATTCTCATGCTGATTCAATAGAGGAGGATTGCAATGGCGAATGTGAAGAGATCTCCATGGCTGCTCCACTACGATGGATCGAGCTGCAATGGATGCGATATAGAAGTGCTGGCCTGCTTAACGCCCGTTTACGATGTGGAGCGTTTTGGCGTGGTCAATACCGGTGACCCGATGCAGGCGGATATCCTGCTTGTCACCGGGGGAATCAATACACAGAACCAGTCGGTGGTGCGTCAGCTCTATGAGCAGATGCCAAATCCGAAAGTTGTAGTTGCAGTTGGCGTGTGCGCCTGCACCGGCGGAGTGTTCAAGGAGTGTTACAATATTTTAGGAGGCGTCGACACCACGATTCCGGTCGATATCTATGTGCCGGGGTGCGCGGCGAGGCCGCAGGCAATCATCGACGGTGTTGTCAAGGCAGTCGAGCTGTTCCAGCAGAGAGCGGATGCGGCTGGCGCTAAAGGAGGTAGGTAGACAATGGCAGAAGTAATTTGTCCGGAAAATGTGTTAGAAGAGATAGAAGCAGCAGAGCTTTTGCAGAGGGTGATGGAAAAGAAGAATGCGGGACTTCGCCTGTCCCAGATCTGCGCAGCATGCGTCGGGGGAAACTATGAGCTGAGCTATTCCTTTGCCAACGACGAGACTTACGAGTACACGACGCTTAGGCTCGTGATTTCTACGGATACGGAAGTGCCGAGCATCACAGCGTTTTATCCGTTTGCATTTTTGTATGAGAATGAGATGAAGGAGCTGTTCGGCGTAAATGTGAAGATGATCAATTTGGATTATCAAGATAGATTGTACCGCATCGATGCGAAGACTCCATTTTTGAAGAGAGAGAAGGAGGAATCATAAGCCATGGGAAAGAGAAGTGTCATTCCATTCGGTCCGCAGCATCCGGTACTCCCGGAGCCGATTCATCTGGATCTTGTGGTGGAAGATGAAAAAGTAATCGAGGCGGTGCCGTCCATCGGTTTCGTACACCGTGGGTTGGAGAGCCTCGTGGAGAAAAAAGATTACAATGAGATGACCTATGTGGTGGAGCGAACCTGCGGCATTTGTAGTTTTATGCACGGCATGGGGTACTGCGAGAGTGTGGAACATATCATGAATGTGGAAGTGCCGGAGCGGGGCAGATTCCTTCGGACCATCTGGTGCGAGCTGAGCCGTATGCACTCCCACCTGCTGTGGTTAGGGCTTCTCGCGGACGGTTTTGGATTCGAGAGCCTGTTCTATCAGTGCTGGCGGATGCGGGAAAAAATCCTCGATCTGTTTGAGATGACGACCGGCGGGCGCTGTATTTTTTCCGTCAATAAGGTCGGCGGCGTTCTAAAGGACATCGACGGGGATATGATGAAGACCATCCTCAATGTGTTAGACGGTATGGAGGAGGAAGTAAAAAATATCCGAAAGACCTTCCTGTTTGATTATACGGTGGAATCGAGACTGCGCGATGTCGGAGTCCTCACGAAGGAGCAGGCGCATGACCTTGGTTGCGCAGGTCCGTTTGCGCGCGCATCGGGCGTGAAGATGGATATGCGCAAACGCGGTTACGCGGCATATTCCCGGATTGATTTTGAGCCGATCACGAGTGAGATTGGGGACAGTTTTGCGAGATGCGATGTCCGCATCAACGAGATTTTACAGGCGATCGACATCATCCGTCAGGCGGCGGCAAAGATGCCGGAGGGTGAGATTTCCGTCAAGGTGACAGGAAATCCAAACGGGGAATATTTTATGCGCGTGGAGCAGCCGAGAGGGGAGGCGGTCTACTATGTCAAAGCGAACGGGACGAAATTCTTAGACCGCATGAGAGTGCGCACGCCTACCTTTGCAAATCTGCCGGGTATGCTTGAGACCTTGAAGGGAGCTGACCTCGCAGACGTGCCGATCCTTGTGATTACCATCGACCCGTGCATCAGCTGCACCGAGCGCTAGAATGAGAGAAAGGCGGGGAAAATTATGGCAAAAATCATGAAGTTCAGCGGCACCGTTTTGAAGAATCTGTTCTCCAAACCGGTGACGGTAAATTATCCGGCGGAACCGGCAGTGTATCCGGAGAGAAGCCGTGGACATATCGAGATCAATATTGAGACCTGCGTGCTCTGCGGTCTCTGTGCGATGAACTGCCCGTCCGGGGCAATCAAAGTCGACCGCAAGGGCGGCACATGGAGCATTAATCGCTTCGACTGCGTGCAGTGCGGTTACTGCACGGAAAAATGTAACAAGAAGAGCCTGTCCATCGTCCCGGGGTATCAGGAGCCGATGGCGGAGAAGAGCGTCTACACGGTGGAGAAGCCGAGACCGGAGGAAGCGTCGGCGAGTGACGCGGAGTAGTAAGAGGAGGTTGTTATGCACGAATATCATGGAGCTGTGGAGATTATCGAGCACGCGGAGGAGCATGCGAGAGAGCGCGGACACAGCAAAGTAACAAAAATAAATCTGGTCATCGGAGAGGGCTCCGGCTATTCGTTTGAAGCCGTCAAGGGTTACTTCGATGAGGTGTCGCCGGGAACGATGTGTGAGGGGGCGGAGGTTACAGTGCGCACCACAAAAGTGATGCTGCGCTGCCCGAACTGTCACGAGCTTTTCCCGAGAAAACCGCTGCAGTATGACTGCCCGCACTGCAAAACGCCGGGGGAGCCGACGGATGCAGGGCGTGAGATGGCGATTGACAGTGTAGAGACAGAGTAAGATGAGAACATTTCGTATTACCGTAACAGGGCTTGTGCAGGGAATCGGCTACCGTCCGTTTGTGGCGGAGTTGGCGGAGGAACTTGCACTGAGCGGGCAAGTGAAAAATTGCGGAGGCATTGTAAAAATCATTGCCGCCGGGGAAGAGAAGGCGCTGGAGCAGTTTGTCCGGCGCCTGAATGCGTCTGCGCCGGAAGGAGCGGAGGTGCACGAAGTAAAAGTGGAAGGGGAGCCGGGAGACACTGTGTTGCCGGGAGCCACCGCGTTGCCGGGGGACATTGTGTTGTCGGGAGCCACCGCGTTGCCGGGGGAGCCGGGGGGTTCAGCCCCGCGGGCGGCATTTCGAATCGTTGAGAGTGCTGCCGGTGAGGAGGAGTACCGTCTTCTGCCGCCGGATTTTCCGGTGTGCGACAACTGCCTTTCGGAACTTTTTGATAAAAAGAATCGCAGATACCGCTATCCGTTTATCAGCTGCGTGAGCTGCGGGCCGAGGTTCAGCATCCTAAAAGGTGTGCCGTACGACAGGGACACGATCACGATGGAGCGTTTCGCAATGTGCCCGGAGTGTGAGGAGGAGTACCACCGAAAAGGAGACCGGCGCAGGCACGCGCAGACGATTGCCTGCCATGACTGCGGGCCGGTGTTGCGCGCCGTGGAGCGGGCGCAAAGCAAATCCGGGAGAGTTGGAGGTGCAGAAGGAGTCGAAACTGTCGGGGGAGTTGAAGGTGCAGAAGGGGGCGAAACCGCCGGTAGAGTTGAAGGTGCAGAAGGAGTCGAAACCGCCGGTAGAGTTGAAAGTTGCGCAAGTTGCGCAGATTGGAGACAGGGGGAAGTTGCGCTCGGCCGTGCCGTGGAGATTCTGCGGGAGGGCGGCATCGTGGCGGTGAAGGACATCGGAGGGTTTCACTTTGCATTTCGCCCGGACTGTGAGGAGGCCGCACAGCGCCTCAGAGAATTTAAAAACCGGGAGAAAAAACCGTTTGCCGTGATGTTTCCGGATGTGGAGGCGGCGCGGGAGTACTGTGTCGTCCGCGAGGAGGAGAAGAAACTTTTGCAGAGTGCGCCGCGCCCGATTGTGCTTTTAGATAAGAAAAAAGATTTCGCACCGGGGGTCTGCGGGGACAGTGACCGCATGGGGGTTCTGCTTCCCTGCAATCCGCTTCAGGTGTTGCTGCTCCGGGAGGTAGGGCCGCTTGTTATGACCAGCGGAAACCGCGGCGGAGAGCCGATTATCACAGAGGATGAGAAGATGGAGAAGCTGCTTTTAGCGGGCTGCCCGGATATGATGCTGACCCACGACAGGGAGATTTTGACGCCGCTTGAAGACTCCATCTGTCAGGTGACGGCAGTCGGAACCTCCATTTTGCGCCGGGGGAGAGGGCATGTGCCGGAGCCGATATGGCTGCCGCGAAAACTTCCCGCGGAAAGCTATGCCGCCGGGGGAGACTTAAAGGCGGTCTTTGCGCTGGGAAAAGGGAAAGCGGCATATTTGAGCAGCCATTTCGGAGATTTGGAGGATTACTGCGCGCTCAAGGTGAGAAATAGAGCGGCAGAACACATGGCAGAGCTCTTTTCCATTGAGCCGGAGTATCTGGCAGCAGATTTTCACCCGGCGTACCACGCGGGGAAAGAGGAAAACTTTAAGACGAAAAGAATAGTTAAAATACAGCATCACCATGCGCACATTCTGTCGGTGATGGCGGAGCATGGACTGGCGGGCCCTGTGCTTGGCATTGCCTTCGACGGGACCGGATATGGGGGCGGCGGAGAAATCTGGGGCGGCGAGTTCCTGCTCTGCGAGAGAAATCAGATGAAACGTGTCGGACATCTTGCGCCGATTAACATGGTGGGAGGAGATGGAGCGGCAAAAGATGCAAAAACCTCTCTTTTGTGCTATCTCCTCGCCGCGTCGGAGGCGGGTATTTTGACGGAAGAGGAGCTTTCCGATGCAATGGAACTTCCGCTTTTTGTTGGGAAAAAGCCGCAGTGTGCAATGTTTCGGGCAGCGAGGGAGCACGGAGTCAACACGTTTATCTGTACTTCGATGGGGCGGCTTTTTGATGCGGTCAGCGCGCTTCTTGGATTCTGTGCTTACAACAGTTATGAGGGCGAATGCGCTGTTTTATTGGAGCAGGCGGCGCGTCGGGGACTTCACAAGATGTCAGATGCCGCAGTAGATGGCGTAGCGTGGCAGAAAATCCAAGCCGCGGCAGGGCGGGATGTGTGGCAGGAAATGCCAAGTCCTGCCATTACGAGAAATCGGGATGACATCTGGCAGATTGATAGTGTAAAATTGATAGCAGAATTGTATCGCAGGAGAAAGTCCGGTGAGGATGCAGAAATTCTTGCAGCATATTTTCATCTGTGGATTGTCGCGGCGACGGAGCAGATGTGCAGCAGGCTGCGCGAAGAATACAACGTGCGGGATGTGGCGCTGTCCGGCGGCAGTTTTTGCAATCGGATTCTGCTTGAACACATCGTGCGGGGATTGCAAGACAGAGGGTTTGCGGTGTACCGCAACGAGCAGGTCCCATGCGGGGACGGCGGTCTGGCATTAGGACAGCTCTACGCGCTGATGTTTGTCGGAGACCCCACGGCGCCGGAAACCGCATCGGCGCCCGAAGAGAAAGCAGCGTCCCCCGTGGTGCCGGAAGCGGAAACAGCGGACACTACCGTCGCGCCGGAGCCCGGAGAGGAAACCGCGGACATTACCGCCGCCCCAACAGCCAGAGAGAAAGCAGCGGACATTACCGCGGCGCCGTAGGATAGAGCGAACAATTCGGTGTATGAATAAGTGAAAGAAAAATTCCAGGATGGAGGAAAGAGTATGTGTGTAGCACTTCCGGGAAAAGTGATTGAGATAGAGGGAACAAATGCGCTGGTGGATTTTTCCGGCAACCGCGTGTGGGCACGCGCGGGATTGGTTGACATAAAACCGGGCGATTCCGTGCTGGTACATGCCGGATGCATTTTGCAGAAAGTTTCGGAGGAGGAGGCGGAGAGCCTGACGGAGCTGATGAACGAGGTGGATGCATGGACCTAGAGCGAATCAAAACGTATCTGAAAGAATATGACGGCAGAGAGCTCTCGATTATGGAGGTGTGCGGGAGCCATACGGCATCGATTGCCGCAAACGGAATTCCGGGACTTCTATCGCCGAAGATTCGGCTGGTGTCCGGCCCGGGCTGTCCGGTTTGCGTGACACCGTCCGCCTACATTGATAAATTAATCGACCTCGCGTTAAACGAGGAAACTACCATCGTTACATTCGGGGATCTGCTCCGCGTGCCGGGCAGCAGGATGAGTCTTAGCATGGCAAAAGGCGAGGGAGCGATGGTGGAGATGGTCTACTCCCCGATGGATATCTTAAAACTGGCGGAAGAGGCGCCGGAGAAAAAGTTTGTGTTTGCGGCGGTCGGATTTGAGACAACTACACCTGTATATGCATTGCTCACAGAGACTCTAATCGAAAAGAAAATCCAAAATGTCAGACTGCTCACCGCCTTGAAAACGATGCCGTCGGTCATTGATTACCTCTGCGCAAACGACGCGCCGGTGCAGGGATTTTTAGCGCCGGGGCATGTCTGTGCCGTGACGGGCAGCCATATTTTTGAAGGGCTGTCAGAGCGTTACCGGATTCCGTTCGGCGTGTCCGGTTTTGCGGCGGAGGAGATTCTTGCGGCGCTGTATGGGATTGTAAAAATGTGTGAGAGCGGGAGACCACAGGTGATGAATTTTTACCCCTCGGTTGTGACGCGGGATGGTAATGCGAAGGCGCAGGAGCTCGTCGACAGGTATTTTGCGGTGTCTGACGCGGCGTGGCGCGGCATGGGAATCATTCCCGAATCCGGGCTTATGCTGCGGGAGGAATACCGGCAGTACGATGCGGGGAGCGCAGGCTTAGAGCAGGATCATAAGAAAAATCCGGCGTGTTCGTGCGACAAGGTTCTGATGGGAAAAATCAGCCCGAAGGACTGTCCGCTCTTCGGAAAAGTGTGTAACCCGATGCAGCCGCAGGGAGCCTGCATGGTGTCGACGGAGGGGGCGTGCCACTCCTGTTACAGGAATCAGTAAGAGCGGCGAATCCGGGAGACGTTTTTTTGCTGGGGGAACCGCTAAGAGCGACAGGTTGTTTTAAGGAGAGAAGAGGAAATAAAATGGAAGAGAAAATTCGCATGGTTCACGGGAGCGGCGGAAGTGCGACCGATGAACTGATCCAAAATTTGTTTGCGAAAGCGTTTGACAATGACACTTTAAATCAGATGGAGGACTGCGCTGTGGTGCCCGGAACTTCCCGGATTGCCATGACGACGGACAGTTTCGTGGTGACGCCTGTGGAGTTTCCGGGCGGGGATATCGGAAGACTCGCAGTCTGTGGAACGGTCAACGATCTGCTGATGCGCGGGGCGAAGCCGAGGTATCTGACCTGTGGTTTTCTTTTGCAGGAGGGCACTTCCATCCCGACGCTTAGGCGGGTGGTGGAGTCCATGGCGCAGACGGCAAGAGAGGCTGGTGTGCAGATTGTCGCGGGCGACACGAAGGTGGTGAACGGAAGCGGGGAATTCTATATCAACACGGCAGGAGTCGGACTGTACGAGGAAAACAGACTACAATTATCAATCTGTGCCTCTGGCGCAAAGGCGGGGGATGCCATCTTAGTCTCCGGGAATATCGGGGAGCATCATGCCACCATTTTATCTAGGCGTATGGGCATCGAAAATGAGATGAAAAGTGACTGTGCGCCGCTCGTGGACATCGTGGAGCGTCTGCTCGCCGAGAATATCACAATTCACACGATGCGCGATGTGACGCGCGGCGGCCTTGCCACTGTACTGAAAGAGCTGGCGGTCGCATCCGGCAAGACTTTTACCATAGAGCAGAGCCTTCTTCCGGTCACCGCACAGGTGCAGGATTTCTGTGGACTGCTGGGACTCGACCCGCTCTACATGGGAAATGAGGGAAAACTCGTGGCGTTCGTGCCCAAGGAGGAGGCCGGGCGCGCGCTTGCAATCATGCGCAGCGCAAAATACGGGGAGAATGCCTGCCGTATCGGAACCGTCATGGAGGAGGAGACGGGCAGACTTTTACTCCGCACACCAATCGGCGGAATTCGTTCACTCGACGTGCTGACAGGGGAAGGACTGCCGAGAATCTGCTGACAATTATAAATAGATTTGGCGAAGGGAATCGTAGAAATGATTCATACGCGAGCGGAGGTAATGGATTTGCGATGAAAAAGAGAGCAAAGAAAATGCGCAAGGCAATCCTTGTGCTCACAATCGGCAGCACATTTCTTGCGTTGATATTGCAGACGGCTTTATTTGAGGTGATTGCAAAACAACAGATTCGGGAGAAAAGTATGTCTGAAAACACAGCGTTTCTCGAAAACATGCAGACGGAGCTCAGCTCGTATATCAAGGATGTTGTGAGCGATATGCTGTCAATCTACAATGAGACAGAGCTCATCGATGCCCTGTCTCAATGCAGGGAGGATACGCACGTTTTAAAGGACAGATACTGGGATGCATTCAAATTCGCAAAGAAAAAATTTGAACCGCAGGATAAACTCTATGCGCTGTATGTGTATACCGCAGAGAATGAGTTAGTTTCCACTTACCGATATGACGCACAGAATTATCCACTGAACATATTCGAAGCAGATTACGATGTCAATACAGCTGCGGTGGAAAAGTACCTCGCGGGAAATTCCAAAAATGTTCTTATATCCGGTTATTACAATGAGGTGGACGACAGAAATCTCATCCGTATCGTGCTCAAACTGCATGAATACAATGAGTCGCGCGGGGAAATCGGTTATCTGATCTGTGATTTTTCTGAGGATATATTTGAGAATATCATCCGCAAATATGTTGCAGATGAGGAGACGTGTCTGTGGCTCCAGCCGGAGGGGGACTGCGCAGTGAGTGCAGCGGGAAATTGTAACCGGAACGAAAACCGTACTTATGTACAAATTTCGGATATGATTGCCCGGGACGGTGATACGTCAGAGTTAGGAAAAGAATACGACGGTTTTTATCTGATTACCGTGGAAAATACAGAGGGCTATCATCTTACGGCATTTTCGCTGGTATCACAGTCTTTTTTGATTGCGGCTCACAAATCGTTAGTCAGGATACTGGTTGTGCTGGCGGCATTTCTTTTTCTGTTGGAGATGGCAGTGACCATCGCCATCACCAATCGTTTGTTCAAACCGGTGGAGGAGATGAAGGATACGATTGTGAAAATCAAGGCGGGGGATACCGCGCTGCGCGTGCGTCCGATTGGATGGTCCGAGGAACTGGAGATTCTGGGAAACGAATTTAATGAGATGCTCGACAGAGTCCAATTGATGGTACAGGAGGAGTACGAGGCAAAACTTCTGGTGGAGCGGACGGAGTACAAGATGCTGCAAGCGCAGATTAATCCGCATTTTCTTTACAACACCTTAGACACCATGAGCGGGATTGCCAATGTGCAGAATTGTCCGCTTGTGAGCAGTATGTGCCAGTCGTTGTCTGCTATTTTCCGGTATTGTCTCGACATGTCGGACGCGATGTCGAGTGTGCAGAAGGAGATGGCGCACGTCAGAAATTATCTGTATGTTATGGATGTGAGAAACGGTTCCACAATCGAGTATGAGTACAGAATCGACAGTGATACAATGGCGGATCTTCTGCCGCGCATCTCCATCCAGCCAATTGTGGAGAATGCTATCAGCCACGGACTACGAAAGGTGCGCAGAAAGGATAAAAAACTGATTATCGCTGCTTCGCATGAGTGCGCCGAAGATGAGCCGGAGAAACTGATTATCACGGTGGAAGACAATGGTTCCGGTATGGATGCGGATGCCATGAATGAGATGCTTGAGCAGAATGACACCTCGCGCATCGAGAACGGGGTGTCAATTGGAGTGCTAAATGTCAATGCGCGTCTGCGAAAACTGTTTGGGGCAGAGTATGGAATAAAGATAGAGAGCGTGTTAGGGGAAGGGACAAGAGTGAAAATTACCGTGCCTGCAGTCAGAGAGGGGGAGGTTTGATGACGAAGAAATTGTTTAAAGTCCTGTCGGCAGACGACGAATACTGGGGGAGGGAAAATATCAGAAACCTGATTCCGTGGGGGGATTACGGAATTGACTTCTTAGAGCCGGCGTGTGACGGGGACGAAGTGTTAGAGCGGATTGAGGAAGAAAAGCCGGATATTCTGCTGACGGATATCAATATGCCGTTTGTGAACGGCATCGAGCTGCTGAAAAAACTAAATCGGACGCATCCGGATCTTATCACCATCGCCATCAGCGGATACGATGATTTTGAAAAGGTAAAGGGAGTCTTTACCTTGGGCGGGATGGATTACCTGCTGAAGCCGGTCGGGAAAGAGGAGCTTGTGGATGTGGTCTCTAAAGCGTTAAAAAAGATTGAGACCAGGGAAGCGGAGCGGAAAAAATCGATGAAAGACCACAGGCAGCAGTACAAAATGTCTTCCTACTTAGAGGACACCGAGTACTCGGCAGTCCTAAACAGCAAGCTCTATGGTGAAGGTCAGCGCAGTTACATTGTGAGTAAAAATACATTTTCGGAAATGGCCATGCTGTTGCTGAAGTTCTATGACATTGAGAGTATCAGCCGAAAATATGGGAATGATGTATTGCAGATGTCGTGCAGCATCAAAGAATTGATCCGTGAAAAACTGCGTGACGATACGGCAATTGTATTTAACTACAATGCTAAAATGACGGAGTATCTGGTCGCAATGCCGGCCGGAAGACAGAGTATAAGTCATCTGGCAAAGCGTCTGATGGATTCGTTTCCTCTTTCCGTGTACGGTCCGGTCTCCATTGTGCTCCACGAAAAGCTGTGTTCTCTCGATGAAATCGGACAGGTGTACCGCGATATGATTGCCATGCTTGTCACCAGACCGTTCGATAAATGCCATTACATCATAAAGTGTGAGGAACAGAATCAGGTGCCGGAATTTAACCAGAGGATGACAGATCATTTTGAGACAGAGCTTGAGCTTCAGCTTGAAACGAAGCAGAGGGAAGCGATAAAGAAACTGATTTTTATCTCATCGGGGCTATCGGACAGCCGGAAGAACGGGTGGAGCTACATTGAGATGAGACAGTATATCATTCAGCTTCGCGGAATCCTTTTCCGCTATCTGTGCCAGAGGATGCCGCAGAAGATGAGTGAGGCGGAGGATGTGATGGAGAGTGTGGAGCGCAGCATCAGCCAGCTCGACTATGATGGCGTAATTGAGGCACTCGATGCATTGATCGACAGTTTCTGGGATGAGGAGGAACTGGCAACCTCCGGTTCCATGAATGCGCAGGCGGCTTATGTACACGAATACATCCGCAAAAATTTCTCCAAAAATATTACCCTGTCCACGCTCTCAGAAAAATATCATGTGGAACCGGGATATCTCTCCCGCGTATTCAGCCGCAATTACGGGGAGACCATCACCTCCTATCTCACCAGAATGCGGATTGAGCACGCGAAGGAGATGATGCGGGAGGAGGATAAAAAGCTGGAGACGATTTCTTTCCTCGTGGGCTATGACGACTATAATTATTTCAGCCGGGTGTTCCGCAAGCGGGTAGGCGTGAGCCCGAGTGAATATCGGAAGACATTAAGAAAATAGAAAAATATTGGTGAAATCGAAAAAGTTGTACTGATTTTCAAAAAGTGCAACTTTTTTTTCTGTTTTGTCCTAACAGGAAAAATGGAAAAAGAGAATAATAGTTCTTGTAAACAAATTCTGTAAAAACAAGGAGGGTTCACATGAATTTCAAAAAGTATTTCAAGAGAGCGGGAGCGGTGTTACTTGCATCTTCGATGTTGTTTGGCGCAGTCGGATGCGGGGATGCATCAACAAAAAGTGCAGACGGCAGTACGAACGGAGGCACAGAGGCTGGGGGAGCCTCTGGGGAAAAGGATTCTGATATCACAATCGGTGTTTCCATCTGGAGTTCTACAGATGTACTTGGAAGCCAGTGCAAGGCGATCATCGACAAAGCGGCGGAAGCGCTCGGGGTGGAAGTTATGTATGTCGATCAGGGGCATGTGTCGGAGCAGGTGACGGCTTCCGTTGAGACGCTTGTGGCAGCGGGATGTCAGGGGATTGTTATTTGTAATTCGGCAGATTCCGAGATGACATCGGCGATCAACACTTGCGATGCCGCCGGCGTCTATCTGACACAGTTCTTCCGTGTTATCTCAGAGGAGAACAGCCCGGAGGTATACCAGACAGCATGCAATTCCAAATATTATCTGGGAGCTGTCCATGAGGATGAATATACGAACGGTTACACATTGGCAAATCTTCTTTTAGAGAATGGTGACCGCACAATCGGCCTTGAGGCATGGACGGTAGGAGATGCCACATTCCAGCAGAGATGGAACGGCTATACGGCGGCAGTGGAAGACTGGAACAAAGCGAATCCGGACGATCCGGCGACCATTACCGAGCCGGTATATGCCAACACATCTTCCGAGGAAGGCGCTTCGGCAGCAATGTCACTTTACAACTCTAACCCGGGAATGGATGCCCTCATCGTAGCCGGCGGCGGTGGAGACCCGTTGGTCGGTTCCATCGGAGCATATGAGAACGCAGGGCTGACAGGAAAAATCGATGTTGTGTCAACCGATTTTTTGGATGACCTCGATAAACAGCTCGCATCCGGAGGAATGTTTGCAGAGTCCGGCGGACATTTCTGTGATCCGTTGTATGCATTCCTTATGACCTACAATGCAGTCAAGGGAAACTACGTCAAAGAGGAAGGCACGTTCGGCTATGAGATTAAATTCCCGTACATCTATGTGTCGTCATCAGATGACTACGCGAATTACAAAAAGTATTTCGTGGATGATACTCCATACACGGACGAGGAGATCAAAGAGATGGCTGGATACAGTTTCGAAGATTTGAATGAGGCGGCGACAAGCCTCTCCATCGACGATGTAATATCAAGGCACTCTTCAAATTAGAAAAGTAGATTGGCAGGAAAATATGCAGCGGGCAGATGTGTTAGGATGCCCGCTGTGCTTAATGGGAAATGAGGAAAACTGTTATGGACAAAATGAAAAAATTGAAAGAGAGTCAGTTTTACGGAATTGCAATACTGATTCTGCTCGCATTTTTGTTCTGGGGCGTGTTCAAAATTTTAGCGCCGCAGACATTCGGTTCGATGGACCGGATGGCGACTTACCTAAAATCTGCAATCATTTATTCTGTCGGGGGATGCGGACTGTATTTTATCTGCGTCATGGGACCTTTTGACTTCAGTATCGGCGCTAATATCGTGTTGTCATCGGTGTTGGCAGTAGCATTCAGCCAGAGGTTTGGCTATGCAGGGTTGGTGCTCGCACCGATTCTTTGCGGAACCCTGATTGGTCTCGTCAACGGCATTGTATACATTAAACTACATATATCGTCACTAATTGTAACAGTGGGGCTCTCACTGATCTACGAGGCGCTGGCAGTGTTTGCGACAAACGGCCATGAATCGATTCTGTCGAGTGAACTGCGCGCGTTCGGAACTTATCCGTGCAATCTGATTCTGGCACTGCTCGCCTTTCTTATCTGCGGGTTCATTTTGAAATATACAAAGATTGGAACTTACACTTACGCCATCGGGAGCAACGAAGTCACAGCAAAAAATATGGGCGTCAACGTCAACAAATACAAGGTGCTCGCTTTTACGCTCTGCGGATTCTTTGTGGGAATTGAGGCAATCCTCACTATAAGTTACGGAACTTCCATGACATCGGCGACGAATCTTGCGTCCATGAGCCGCAATTTCACACCGCTGATGGGAACATTTTTCGGTCTGGCATTCAAAAAGTACGGTCATCCGATCATCGCCATTGTATTCGGGGAATTTATCATTCAGTTGATGTTCAACGGATTTGTAGCACTGGGTGCACCTACCACGATTCAGAACGTCGTGACGGGAATTGCGCTTCTCGCAATCGTAACAATGACAACAAAGCCGGTGAAGGGTGCAGTTGTAAAATAGGAGGTAGCTATGGGAGAGGTTTTGTTACAGGCAAAAAATCTGGATAAAAGATTTGGGATTACGCATGCATTGGACAATGTGTCCATCGATTTCCACAGGGGGGAAATACACGCCCTCATCGGGGAGAACGGTTCCGGAAAATCCACATTGACGCAGATGCTCTGCGGAATCTATACGATAGAGAGTGGAAAATTTATTTTGGACGGCAGGGAGATTGTCGCCAAAAATCAGATAGAGGCGAACCACCAGGGGGTGTCCATCATCGTGCAGGAGATGGGAACACTCTCGGGGCTCACAGTCGCGGAAAATATTTTTCTGGGAAATGAGGATATGTTCACGCGCCGCGGTATCAAGAATGCGAAAGCGATGAACAAAAAAGCACAGGAATATTTGAACCAGTATGGATTCGAGCGGATCAATGCCCAGAAAAATATCGATGTGTACAATTTTGAGGAGCGTAAGTTGATCGAGATTGTCAAAGCGACTTACTTTCATCCGAAGGTTCTGGTTGTGGATGAAACAACTACGGCATTAGGACAGGAGGGAAGGGAGGAACTGTTCAAAGTCATGCATCAGGTGAAGGATGAGGGGAACTGTGTGATCTTTATCTCGCACGACCTCGACGAAGTCATTGAACAGTCCGACCGCATCAGCGTCTTAAGGGACGGCGTTTATATCGATACCGTCAAAAAGGAGGAGGTCACAGCGGACGACCTCAAACGTCTGATGGTAGGGCGTGAGATGAGTGACCACTATTTCAGGACGGACTACGGAAGCAAAGTATCAGACGAGGTGGTAATCTCGGTGGAGAATGTCTCTGTTCCGGGGCAGCTTGACAATTTTTCCATGGAGCTGCACAAGGGCGAGATATTAGGAATCGGAGGTCTGTCCGAGTGTGGCATGCATGAACTCGGCAAGGCAATCTTTGGCGCCTCCTACGACAGAACCGGCAGGGTGACATTGGGCGACGGGACACCGATTAATGATATTTCTACGGCAATCAAACACGGCATGGCATACGCGTCGAAGGACAGGGACAATGAATCGCTCGTAATCAATGATACCATCTGCGATAACATCTGTCTTCCTTCATTGGAAAAACTGAAGAAAAATAAGATTTTACACGGCAGGGACATGACGGACTTTGCAAACAAATATGCAAAAAAGATGTCGGTGAAAATGCAGAATGTCGACCAGTTTGTTTCGGCGCTCTCCGGTGGAAACAAACAGAAAGTAGTTCTGGCGAGGTGGATTGGATTGGATTCTGATCTCATCATCCTTGATTCGCCAACGAGAGGAATCGATGTAAAAGTGAAGGCGGATATCTATGCGATGATGGACGATATGCGCAGACAGGGAAAATCCATCATTATGATTTCGGAAGAAATCATGGAACTATTGGGAATGGCAGACAGAATCATCATCATGAAAAACGGAAAAGCGAACGGCGAGGTAGAACGGTCGGAGACATTGACGGATGAAGACCTCATCGCCTGCATGGTTTAGGAGGGCAGATATGGATACAACAATCAATAAAATGGAAGAAAAGGCTGTCAAAAATAAAAAATGGAAGAAGGCAGATTTCATGGAGAATCCTAAGATCCGCACGGCGCTCCCAATTCTCGGATTCCTGCTGATCTGCATTCTCTTCTGGATTCTGACGGAGGGACGTCTGTTTGCGGCAGCAAATATCAAACTGCTTCTCAGTCAGTCTTACATGCTTCTGATTGCGACGAGCGGCGTGTTTTTGGTTATGACGATGGGCGGACTTGATTTTTCCCAGGGCTCGATGCTTGGAGTGGCATCCATCGTGGTATGCTATCTATCGAACTACAATATTGTGCTCGCCATCCTGGGAGGTGTGGTCACCGGAGGGCTCATTGGAGCCATCAACGGTTACTTTAATGTAAAGAGAAAAATTTCAAGTTTCATCGTCACTATCTGTAATATGTACCTGTTCCGTGGAATCTGTGCTTTTGCGACGACAAAATCCCCGGTCTACGGAGTCAGTGACATCTCAAAATATAATACGCTGGGATTTACACTTACGTTTACAATTGTCATTATGGCGGTTGTTTTTGCAGCATTTCAGTTCACGGGGCTTGGGCACAGACTTAAGGCGATCGGCGCCGGTGAGACAGCGGCAAGATTTGCGGGCATCCGTGTGGAGCGGACAAAAATATTAGTCTATGTCGCAGCAGGATGCATCACAGGGCTTGCAGCTTTTATCAATTCGGTCAAAGTCGGTTCCGTGACCTCTACAGCGGGAAACCTTCTTGAGACCCAGATTATGATATCACTTGTGCTCGGTGGAATGCCGATCTCAGGCGGTTCAAAAGTAAAATTTCGCAATATCATCCTAGGTGTCATGACCTACAAAGTGCTTTCGAGCGGACTCGTGATGCTGGGAATCACCACGCAGATGCAGCAGTTTATTCTCGGAATCATCTTCCTGATTGAAGTTGCGCTTTTTAGCGACAGAAATTCCGGAATGGTCGTAAAATAAGACATGTTTCTGCCGTAACCGGCTGAGATATGGCACAAGGCTGGATTTGCGAAGGGACGCTCACATTGCCAAACTGTCCGACATGACGCGGCTGTTGATTCTTATATAGAGTTAGCGATAAAAGAAAAAGCCATTTGGGTAAAAAAAGATTTTTTCAAAGTATTTACCAAGACATTTTGCAATTTCCGGGTAAATTACGATAAAACCTTTCCATTTACCCAAATGGCTTTTTCTTTTATGCGTTTTTTACCATTTTCATAAGAAAAAATATAAATAGCAAAAGAAAAGACACTATTTACCCAAATTCCGTCTGCTGCGGCCCCCCCCGAGTCACAACATGCGTGCATTTCCATAGACTTTTCGTATTATTTCGTGATATAATGAGCGAAAGCGAGAAGAACGCGCTTGCGCGTTCGGCGAGCGGCGAAAGTTGCCCATGAACCCGAGGTTCATGGGATAATGAGCGAAAGCGAGAAGAACGCGCTTGCGCGTTCGGCGAGCGGCGAAAGTTGCCCATGAACCCGAGGTTCATGGGATAATGAGCGAAAGCGAGAAGAGTGTGCTTGCGCGTTCGGCGAGCGGCGAAAGCTACCCATGAACCCGAGGTTCATGGGATAATGAGCGAAAGCGAGAAGAGTGTGCTTGCACATTCGGCGAATGGGGGAAGGTATTGTGGGAAATGGAAATGGGGTGTCGTTGGCAGAGCCAATGATTGCGGGGGTGTATAAGAAGAACAACAATTTTACAGTGGTAAAACATTATAACACGTTCAAAATTACGGAGGAGGATGCAAAGCAGATTGAGAGGACATATCCTCAGATGAATATCTATTATGAGCAGTTTAATGCAGTGGATATGGTTTCGGCATATGAGCCGTTCCTTACGGTTATCCGCGATATGTACAACCGCTATTATGGGGAGGAGTCGATCGAGGCATACATCGACAGATTTGATATCTATTCGCTGCATCGCTCTGTTTTTCGGTCTTTGATGAAAAATGAGAAGTGCGGCAGGGAGGAGGAACTGCTGCTGGATGAGGCGGCATATGAGCAGGAAAAAATGCTGCAGTCCATAATTTCAATCCTGCTTCAAATCTCCGCAGAGCATCCGGTGATGCTGGTCTTAAACAACCTCAATATGGCGGCACATTCGACGATAAGGCTCTTAAACGGGCTGTTTGAATGCGGGGACAACAGCGGGGTGTTGGTGTACGCGGCGTATAGCGATCTGTATCCTGTGCCGGCTTACATCGCGCCGGTGTGGGACAGCTATGTGCGGATGTTAGAGGACAATAACTGTATCCTCGACGGCGGTGTGGCGGGTAATATCGATCTGATTGGCGATGGCAGCTCTTTCAATTTTGAAAGTGGCAGAATGCCGGAGTACCTCTCCAAACTGAATGATATGTATTACCTGCTCGACTTTGCGCAGGCGAAATATTATCTCGCCATACTCTATCAGAAGATTGAGCTGGAAAAAATCTCACTGGAAAAAGGGAGCATCTTTGAAATCTATCGTCTGTATGCACTTGTGTCACTGTTTTCGGATGACATTTCAAATGCGCTGCTTCTGTGTGATAATCTGCGGGCACTGCGCGATACCGGAGGATTCGAGACGGCTTTTCGCTGTGAATATATCTCCGGGCTTACCCAGATGTACAGTGGGAGACTGCATGCAGCGCGGGATTGCGCGCGTGTCTGTCAGGAACTTGCCGGGAAGGAAAAAAATGAGCGCTGCCTGTTTCAGGCAAAACTTCTGGAGCTGATGGTTCGCATGAGCGGCTGGCACAATATTTTTTTCTGCAAGAGCAACATTAACGTGCCGCAGGAATTTTTGAATCAGGCAATGCAGTACCACTGCGAGAATCATCTTGCATATCTGTATATTTATGCATTTGATAATGAGGTGGAACTTTTTGGAGATCACGGCAGCATCGAGGAGCGATTGCAGCATTTCGAGAGAGGAATTGAGCTTGCAAAGAAATTAAAAAACGAATATCTGCTGCTGACTGCGTACCGCAAGAATATTATGCTCTCCTCGACGCACGGTCTGTTTGAGATTACAAATCATTATTACTATAAGTCGATGGAAATCATCGGGGACAAGGACCCGTTCAAACTGGCGGACATCTACAATGGATTAGGGTACAATAGTTGCGCAGTGGAGCAGTATGAGAAGGCGAACGGCTATTACAATCAGGCAATCGAGATTTTTTTCCGGCTTGGTCAGATGAATTACGTCGGAGAGACGCTTTACAACATGGCAATCAACTGCATGTTAGCGGGGGAATACCAGAGTGCCTACACCTACCTGCAAAACTGTATGAAGATAGTGAATACACTGCACTTAAACGATCTGCGTGTGTGCAACATCTCCAAAATTCTCGGGCTGTTGGCATTGTGTGCATTCAAATTGAAATTGTACTACAATTGTCGCGTATATCTGGACAACACATTGCAGTTTCTGGGGCATATTTTAAACAGGGATGAGAGCGGAGAGAGACCGGAGTCGCTTGACCTATCCTACACGGCGTGTGATGACGATATTTTCCTCTACTATTATGTGGAAGCTCTGATGCGGATGGAGAGCGGAGAACTCGAGCGTGCATATTTTTACATGAAGACGGCGCAGGTCTATGAGGAGCGCTCCACCGGAAATCAGTTTTTCAGCAAAGCACAGTTTCTGCTGTCCTTCGCTGATCTCTGCAGGAGGATGGAAAAAGAAGAGGAGGCGCGAGCGCTTCTCTTAGAGGGCGTAGCGTATGCAAAGGGCTGTGGCGCCAGTGAAAAATGCCGGATGATGCAGGAGGCGCTCGAGGGGAGAGAGACGGAGCAGCACCACGAGGGACTGCGTTTAGAGCGTTTGACAATCGAAGAGATTCAGTCGGCAATCCGGCAGGCGGGAGTTTTAAAGAACTATAATGCGCTCAAAAGTCAGATGGAATTTCTGACGATATGGCAGAAGGCGTTAGAGCTCAACGGAAAAACCGTGGATGAGATGGTGCAGAATGCGCTCAAGATGTTTATGGCGAACTTCAGCATCGATGTTATGCTCTACATCCGTTATGTGGACGGGCAGCCGCGCGTGTGCTTCGACACGAAGCCGACCCCTCTGACAGACAAACAGTTAGAAGTCATCACCGACTACTTTTCACAGTACCATGCCGGATTTGTCACCTCCAAAATGAGGAAAAATCATGTGGAATGCAACTGGATTATCTCGCTTTTCGGTGCGACACAGGTCTGTTCCATGATCTGTCTGCCATATTATGTGGATGAAAAAATCGACAGTGTTTTCATTATGTATATCAACATGAAAGACAATTGGAATTCGCCAATTATCAAGTACATGCTCGATGAGAGCGAGTATAAGCTGTTTGACCTGATGATGCGGCAGCTTTTAGACGCGGTAAAAATGCAGGAGAGTGCGGAGGAAATCCGCAGGATTAACAGTGAACTGGAAAAATCCGCCATCACCGATTATCTGACCGGACTCTGTAACCGCAGTGGGTTTTACGGAAAGATTCACGCCATGTTGCAGACGGCGGCTGCGCGGGGGAAGACGGTCGACCTGTCGTTTTTGTATATCGATTTAGACAACTTCAAATATTACAATGACACGTTTGGACACGATGTGGGCGACATGATCATCCGGGAAGTGAGTCTCATCCTAAACGATGTGGCGGGTGAGATGGGATTTGCGACCCGCTTTGGCGGAGATGAATTTATCGTTACACTCTTTCTGGCGGACCGCGAGAAGGTATATGCGGCGGGAAGGCGGATTCTTGACACGATTCTCTCGCGCAATGCATTTGTGAACCGGATAGAAAAAATGACTGGCGGGCAGGTTGAGATTCCGGAGGGAAAACAGGTGTCGTGTTCCATCGGAATCGCACAGGCGCTCCACGCGGCGAAGGACGAGGAGATTTCGGCAGCCATCCGGAAGGCGGATGAGATGTTGTATGCCATCAAACACACCACGAAGGGAGATGTCAGAATCTCGTAGTTAAATTTTGGAAAATCTTAATAGTTTCTTTCGCATCTTAAGAATACTTTTATTTTATGGAAACATTTTGGTAACAAGAAAGTGTTATTCTGTAAGAGCATTAAAAAAGGAGCTGTTGAGTTTTGACGATTGGGGTTGGGGTTCTGTCAGTTCCGACTAAAAATAATCCACGGTGTGGTTGGGATAGAAAAAGGGAGCTGCCGTTTCACGAAAATTTGTGAAGCGGCAGCTCATTCTTGTTTTGCAGTTTTACTTATAATAACAGCATTTCCTTTGCCTTACGGATTTCTTCCGGGGTTGCCCCAAGCATCTTTTTGGCGTGTTCTTCCGTTCCGTCATTCGATAAAAAATCTGCAATCATCTGAAGGCGCCCCTGTTTGATGCCACTCTTTTCTCCGTCCTCCCAAGCCTCTTTGCGCTGCACCGCGATATCCATATCATAATCATACTCTGCTATCAACATATTTACGACCTCACTCCCTTTTTTCTTCAGGTAGTCCGACAGAATCCCTCTCTCGATGCACTCCTTGATGGCCTGCTCGTAGGGATTTTGGACACCTTTCTTCTCATAGGCTCTGACCGTCTCGATAAATTCACTGTACTGCTTGAGGACATGGCACTTTTTCAATATCTCGTGATTCTCTTCCGGGTTGATATTGATGACTTTCACGGACAGCTCCAGAAAGTTTTCCTCATCCGGTATCAAATAGGAATCCGAGAGGCGGAGCGTCCGCGGTTCTCTTTTGCTGTCATAGGCATTCTCCTTTCGTTGACGGAGAATCCG
>CAZBUW010000003.1:0-65480 GCA_964495195.1 uncultured Roseburia sp. | reverse complement strand
CATCTGCTTTCAGCTTCTGAAGAATCATCGCAGAAATCTGCTGTGGAGAATACTGTTTGTCATCGATTGCTTTCTTGTAGTCGGTTCCCATATGTCTCTTGATGGAGGAGATTGTCTTCTCAGCGTTTGTAACCGCCTGACGTTTTGCCGGCTCCCCGACTAATCTCTCACCTGTCTTTGTAAATGCAACGATAGATGGTGTTGTTCTTGCTCCCTCCTGGTTTGCAATAACAGTTGGCTTTCCACCTTCCATAACCGCTACACAGCTGTTTGTTGTTCCTAAGTCAATACCAATAATCTTACTCATAATCTTTTCCTCCTAAAACTTATCATAAAATTTCATTAATTAGCTACTTTTACCATACTGTGACGAACCACGGTATCGCGGTACATATATCCCTTCTGCAGTTCCTCAGCCACAACATTCTCGCCGAGTTCCTCATCCTCAACATGCATCACTGCATTGTGAAAATTAGGGTCAAACTCCTGTCCGACCGCCTCGATCGGCTTCACACCCGCCTCCTCTAACATGGCAAGCATCTGTTTGTATATTTTATCCATACCGGAGACAAAAGCGTCTTCCTTCTGTTCGTCCGGAACTGCTGAAAGTCCCCGCTCAAAGTTGTCAATCACCGGAAGTATCTTCTCTATGACACCCTTTGCGCCCATATCATACATCTGCGATTTTTCTTTCTCGGAACGTTTTCTGAAATTCTCAAATTCAGCCATCTGACGTTTGAGACGGTCTGTCAAATCCTCAATCTGTTCGTCTCTCTTGTCTTTCTTTTTCTTGAAGAAGCCTTTTTTTCCATCTTCGGTCTCTTCCTCTGTCCCGTCGGAATCCTCCTCTTCCTCAAAGCCTCCCTCCACTGCCGGATTCTCCTCTGCCTCCGTCGTCTGTTCTTCTGTCCCGTCCGGGGTATCCTCCGCCTGTTCTAAGTCTTCAAGTTGTTCTTCTAAAACTTCTTCTTTATTCTCAGCCATTCTTCCGCCACCTTTCTTCATATTTGATAAGTCAGTCTTTTTCTCTCTATGTTCCCTAACTCTTACCATCCCCCAGAACCCCTTCTAAGGAATCTTTCAGAGTCTTTAGATTGTTCATGACTTTCTCATAATCCATTCGCTTCGGCCCCACAATTCCTATGGTTCCACGAATACCTTCCCCCAATTCATATGTTGCTGTCACAACGCTGCAGTCCTTCATGGTCTGAATCGGGCTCTCATTTCCTATATAAACCTGAATCCCCGTATTCTCTTCGTCTAACAGGTTTTCAGTTACCAGGCTCGCTAACTGCTGTTTCTCCTCGAAAGTCGAAATCAGCTCACTCGCTTTCTCCGAATCACTGAGTTCCGGATATTTAAAGAAATTCGTCGTTCCGCTCGTATAGATTCGGATATCATCCTCCGCTCCCATCGTCTCCGCGATGGTGTCAAGCACATTGCTGATAATGTCGCTGTGGATTCCCGCCTGCTCCTTCAGCTTTGTGATTGTCGCCAGATTAATCTCCTGAAGGGCAAGTCCATTCAGGTTTGAATTTAACAAAATGTTCAGCTTCAGCATCGACTCATTGTCAATCGCCTCCGAAACAGATATCATTTTGTTTTTTACAATATTTCCCTCTGTGACAATGACTGCTAAGATGTGTTCCTCGTCCACATTGGAGAGCTGGATGAATTTTACTTTGTTCTTATGGTAGGAGGGCGTTGTCACCATGGTCGCGTAATTGGTATTCGCCGCTAAAATCTTTGCCATCTTCTGTAAGACCTGCTCCATCTTCTCGGTGTGCTCGATAACGAAATTTTTCATCTCCGAGATTTCAACATTCTTCTCCTCCATCAGATGGTCTACATAAAAACGATATCCCTTGTCCGATGGAATGCGTCCTGCCGATGTGTGGGGCTGAACAATATACCCTAACTCCTCTAAGTCTGCCATCTCATTGCGAATCGTTGCAGAACTGAGATTGAGATCCGTGTATTTGGAAATGGTGCGGGAACCGACCGGCTCTCCCGTCTCCATATAATTTTTAATGATTGCATTTAAAATTTTCGTTTTCCGTTCATCTAACTCAAACGCTTCTTCCATCTCATCGCTCCTATTGCATTTAGAAACCATCTGTGCTTTCTGTTGTTAGCACTCGAAGTTATGGAGTGCTAATATCCATGTACTTAAGATAGCACCATCTACAATCTTTGTCAACACTGTTTCTCAAAAAAAATTTTTTCCCGCATAAAAAAAGGATGCATCTCCTATTTCTAAGATGCATCCTCTCTTCCTATTCAATGACTTCTTTGTCTAGAATTTTAACAGACCAAACATCGTCTCGCTCAGTTCTTTCTTCTTCCTGTCACTGTCCTGAACTTTTGCGACATAATCTAATATCTGCTCGTAACGGTTTTTAGATGTATCGACGCAGTCTGCCGCCTGGCTCATGTGCTGTTCCGATGTCGACACAGTCTGGGAAATTCCCCGCTCGACTTCCCCGACTTCATCGGTCTTCATCTTGATGTCGGCAAACAGTTCTCTCGTCTCCTCCACATTCTTAGCGCTCACTTCCAATGCCTGTCTCGAATCCTCCATCGACACGCTGAGGCCGTTCGTCCCCTCCTCAACATGCTCGATACTCTGACCGATTGTTGTGATTAATTTCTTAATCTGCTCTGCAAGCTCTCTCACCTGCTCTGCAACCACCGCAAATCCTTTTCCCTGTTCTCCTGCACGCGCTGCCTCAATCGATGCGTTCAACGCCAACATATTCGTCTGATTTGCGACAGAAACAATACCACTCGCACATTCTTTGATCTCATCTACCGAGGTCTGCAAATCTGTAAAAATCGTCTTCATCGTACCAAATTGCTCCGTCACCTGTCTGGAGTCCTCTTTTAAAAGTTCCACTTTCTCCTCGGCGCGGTTTACCGAACCGATGATATTCTTCTGAACATTCTCAAAAGCACAAGTTGCGTTTGCAATATCGGAGAAAGAATTTTTCATTTCTTCCATACATGTTGCAAGTCTCTCGATTCCTTCCAGTCCCTCCTGCAGGGATTCTCCTATCTCTACCATCTGTCCCGCACTATACTGTGCTTCCCCATCCAGCTGGTCATAATAACCAGATATGTCCTCTATCGCTTTCTGCGCAGCTGCCTTCTCTTCATGCAGCTCTTCTAACTCCCGTCGGATTTCCTGAACCTCCGCCGAATTATCTTCCGTCTTCTTCTGAAACAATCCCATAATCGTCCTCCAATTATCCTATTTCTGTTCTTCTGTCAGTAACTCATATCTATTGACAATTATAGCATGATTTTTCCAAAATTTCACGCATTCTTTCCACTGTTTTCATTCAATTCCATATTATATTCGCAAATTTTTGCTCTACTCATACCGGAGTGCATCAATTACTTCCATTTTTGACGCTTTGTTCGCCGGATAATAACCAAAAAAGACACCGGTCAGCATCGAGAAGAACAGTGATAATAAAATTGCGGTCACTGACGGCTGTACCGACATAATAATATAAGAAGAGTACTCTGCATACATGGAGGAAATCACAAATCCAGCCACTTTTCCGAGCAGAAATCCATTGAGAATCCCGATTCCGATTCCAATCATCCCACCCATCAGACACAGCACAATCGCCTCGATGACAAACTGGGTACGGATTGTCCTTCTCTTTGCCCCTAACGCCATGCGGACACCGATTTCTCTGGTACGCTCCGTGATGGACACCAGCATAATGTTCATAACACCGACCCCTCCGACAATCAGAGATATTGCTGCAATACCGGAGATTGCCACTGTAACGACATTGATGACGGTGTTGATGATTCCCATATCGGACTGCATGTTGTACGCCGTGACATTCCAATCCTCATTTTTTTCATAATATTGGTTCAAAAATTCTGTGGCGTGCTCTGTCGCTAACGCGATATCCGCAGTCGGATTTACGAGCAGGCTAAAATAATCATAACCGACCTGACTGCTCCCCTGCAGTTTATAGACCGTCTGAAACGGAATTAACATGGCTGTAGAACGGTCCTTCTCCGGAACACTGGTATCAATTTTTCCAAAGAGTGCCTCATTGTACTCATACACACCTACAATTGTAAATTCATATGCCGTACCGTCCGCCATATCCACAGAAATCTGTTCCCCGATTGGATTGTCCCCGCCAAAGTACTGATTCACCATAAGGTCGGAAACGACGCATACGCGCTTCTTCTGCAGGCAGTCGCGCGCCGTGATTGTCCGCCCCGCATACATGTCGAGTTTCATATAGTCCAGAAATTCTGCCGTCGCACCCTGAATCTCCACATTGGCATATTCTCTGCTGTTCTTCTTCACCTGACCTGTTCCAAGATAGTTTTGGGCTGCGACCCCGGTAATTTCCTCCGGGTAGGCTTCTATCAGCGCATCCAGCATCTCCTGTGTGACATAATCATCCTCATCCATGTCCGGATAAATCCATGTGTCCCAATCCTCGTCATCCTCCGGATAGCGCGCCTCCACATACCCGGAAATCGTATTGCCTCCCAGAGAATTCAGCGTGGAATTCAGGGTGTTCTTGATGGATTCTCCTATCGTTGTAATTGTAATTACCGCACTGATGCCTATGATGATTCCAAGCATCGTTAAAACAGAGCGCATCTTATTGCTGAAGATGCTCATAAACGCCTCTTTTATATTCTCAATCAACATACATGCTCACCCCCGTTGTCCGAAATGACATTTCCGTCGCGGATGGTAATAATGCGCTGCGTCTCCTCCGCGAGTTCATGGGAATGGGTGATCAATACAATCGTCTTGCCCTGTTCCTCATGAAGGCGATGAAACAAATCCATCACCATATGCCCCGTCTTTGAGTCTAAGGCCCCCGTCGGCTCGTCTGCCAAAATAATTGCCGGATTGTTGATCATGGCGCGGGCAATTGCCACACGCTGTTTCTGTCCACCCGAAAGTTCATTCGGTCTGTGACTTGCGCGATCTGCCATCCCGACCATCTCAAGCATCTCCATCGCGCGCTCCTTCTTGTCTTTTGTCCGCTCCTGTCCATACAGCAGCGGAATCATCACATTTTTTAAAGCGTTCGCCCTCGGCAGAAGATTAAAGTTCTGAAAGACAAATCCAATCCTTCTGTTTCGGATTGCACTTCTGACTTCATCCCCCATCTTGTTCACATCCTGCCCTTCTAAGAAATAGGTTCCCTCCGTCTGACGGTCAAGCACTCCAATGATATTCATCAACGTACTCTTTCCCGAACCGGACTCCCCGACGATGGATACAAATTCTCCCTCGTTTACAGAGAGGCTAATCCCATTCAAAATCTGAAGTTCATTGGGCTTTCCTATATAATAACGTTTGATAATATTCTCCATACGGATTACTGGTTCACTCACTCTGCATCCTCCATCGTTCCATCTGTCAGCTGGTCTGTCTCCTCCCCGGAGTACATCTGGTTCGCGGAAAATATCTCTCCCTCCATGATTGAGGTATCATAGATTAAGCGATCGCCCTCCTTCAAATCTCCGCCTGTAATCTCTGTATAATAGTCCACTTCCTCACCTGTGCTCACCGGGCATCTGACTGCTGAATAGGTACCGTCCTCCTGTTCTTCTGCAAGCAATACATAAGAGTTTCCGTCCTCATCAAACTGAATCAGATCGTATGGAACCGCCAGGGTATTCTTTTTCTCCTGAATGATAACTTTTACTTTCGCGCTCATTCCGACTAATAATTTCGAGTTCTTCACCGTAATCTCCGCCGCATATCCCGAGGTGGCTGCCGCTTCCGCTCCGGTTCCCGTCGACTCATTTTTTACTTTTACCACTCTTGTCACGGTCCCCTCTATCTCCTCATCGCCGGTGGCGCCTGTCATGACGACCGCTTTCATCCCCTCTTCTAACTTCAGGATATCATCCTCGCTGACGATAGCATTGATCTTCATGCTGCTCGTGTCCTCAATCGATACAATGACAGTATTCGGTGTATTGGTATCTCCCACCGAAAGATTGACCGCTGTCACAACTCCGTCGCAGGGCGCCTTAACCTCGCAGTCCGCAAGCTGCTCCTGCAAATCTGCAAGCGCTTTTTCCGTCGTGTTGTCAATATTCTGATACGTTTCCATATCCACCACATTCTGTGCGGAGGAAATCGCTTTGTCCGTAGCGGTCTTTGTGCTGCCATAAGTACTCTTCGCGCTCGCAATTGCCCGCTCATGCGCTTTTAATGTCTCCTCCGAAGCGGCAATGCTCTGCTCTAATGCTGCAAGTTCGCTTTGTTTCGTCTGCAAGTCCGCCTTTGCCTCCTCATATGTCTGCGCTAAATTTTCGTCACCCGGATTGCTCGCGCATGCATTTTTTGCTTCCTCAAATTTTGTTGCTGCCTCCGCAATCTCAGCATTTTTTGCATCACGGGAACTTATCGTGCCGGCAAGTTTCGCACTCTCCGCATTATAGTCCTCCTCCGCCTGACTGATGGCAGTCTGCGCCTCCGATAGTTGCTGCGTCTGTTCCGCCTTTGCATCCTCTAGCGCCTGTGCATTCTGTTTTGATGTATTGCTCGCCACCGCGCTCTCATTGCTGAGAGTTTTCTCCGTGAGCGCAATCTGTTCCTCAATCTCGGCGGTATCAAACTGACAGAGGACATCCCCCGCCTTCACCTGATCTCCGACCTGAACGTTCACACCTGTCACCTCCGCCGCAGCCTTCGATGTCACATTAGTCCGGCTGATTCCCGCCGCTGTCCCGGTGAGCGAGATTGCTTCCGACAAATCCCGGCGTTCCACAGTCTCGACCTGTACTAAATTCATCGCTGTCTCGACTGTAGATGCCATCTTAGAGATTGCCCTCCCGATCAGCACGGCGAGAATCGCCACAATCACGACAACGATCAAAATGATCTTTGTTTTCTTTGCTTTTAAATTCACTTTCATCTTGCTTCTCCTTCTGGTCTCCTTCTTTAGACCACAAAAATTTTACCATAAAAAATGCACACTTCCCCATAATTTCATAAATCTTAAGAAAATTATCATTTTTCCATCAAAAGAGGAGCGCATCTCAAAAAAAGATGCGCTCCTGCCCATAACTTGTCTATTTCTGTTTTTCTTCCTCAGGAAGTTCCTCCCTGATTTCCTTCGTCCGAATCTCTTTGCAAATCTGGTCGATAAATTCACCTAGCGGCTTCACTCCTTCGTTTCCTGCAAAACGGCTGCGGACAGACACCGTCTTATCTTCCGCTTCCTGCTGTCCAACTACAAGCATATACGGAAGTTTATCCAATCTCGCTTCGCGAATCTTGTAACCAATCTTTTCCGAACGCGCATCGACTGTGACATCCACGCCGTTCCCTTCAAGTTCTTTTCGCACTTCCTCCGCATAATCGACATACTTGTCAGAAATCGGGAGAATGCGAACCTGTTCTGCACACAACCAGGTTGGGAATTTGCCCGCGTATTTTTCAATCAGCCATGCGAGTGTTCTCTCGTAACATCCCATGGATGTTCTGTGGATGATATAAGGACGGATTTTGTCGCCGTTCTGATCGATATAATACATATCAAAGTTCTCCGCAATCGCGCAGTCGAGCTGAATGGTTATCATCGTATCTTCTTTTCCATAGACGTTTTTCGCCTGAATATCAATCTTTGGACCGTAGAACGCCGCCTCGCCGTCCGCCTCGACAAAGTCGACACCCTTCTCGTTCAACACTTCGCGGAGCGCATCCTGGGTTCTGTTCCAATACTCGTCATCCCCTAAGTACTTTTTCTTGTTTTCCGGGTCCCACTTAGACAGACGGAAGGTTACATCATTCTGCAGACCGAGCACGCTTAAGACATAATAAGCAAGGTCGAGACAGCTCTTCAGCTCCTCCTCCGCCTGATCCGGACGGATGACATTATGCCCCTCTGTGATGGTGAATTGGCGCACGCGCGTCAGTCCGTGCATCTCCCCGGAATCCTCGCAGCGGAACAAGGTGGAAGTCTCACTCATCTTGTACGGCAGATCACGGTAGGAATGCTGCTCATTCTTGTATACATAATACTGGAACGGGCAGGTCATCGGGCGGAGTGCAAACACCTCTTTGTCCTTCTCCTCATCCCCAAGGACAAACATGCCGTCCTTGTAGTGATCCCAGTGACCGGAAATCTTATAGAGGTCCGATTTTGCCATCAGAGGAGTCCTAGTGCGGACATAGCCCCACTCCTTATCCTCAAGGTCCTCAATCCATCGCTGGAGCTTCATAATCATCTTCGTTCCCTTCGGTGTAAAAAGCGGAAGCCCCTGTCCAACGACATCGACCGTTGTAAAAAGTCCCATCTCGCGTCCCAATCTGTTGTGGTCACGCATTTTTGCATCCTCTAATCTCTCGAGGTGCGCCTTCAAATCTTCCTTTTTATTGTAAGCCGTTCCGTAGATACGCTGCAGACGCGCCTTT
This sequence comes from uncultured Roseburia sp., assembly GCA_964495195.1. Taxonomy (GTDB): domain Bacteria; phylum Bacillota; class Clostridia; order Lachnospirales; family Lachnospiraceae; genus Roseburia. Next base: position 57,049 of record CAZBUW010000003.1, on the reverse strand, counting down.
TCGGAATCGCCTCTCCAGTAAGCCATGGAGGAGGAGATCAGTTTGAACGCCTTCACACCCTTTGTGTTCATCAGATGAGGACCTGCACACAAATCTACAAACTCTCCCTGGTCGTAGAAAGAAATCTCGGCATCCTCCGGGAGATCCTCAATCAGTTCAACCTTGTACGGCTCGCCCTTCTCCTGCATAAATTTGATTGCCTCCGCCCTCGGGAGCGTAAATCTCTTTAACTCGTGACCCTCCTTGATGATTTTTTTCATCTCTGCCTCTAAGGCGTCTAAATCCTCTCTTGAAAACGGCTCCGCATCGAAATCGTAATAAAAACCGTCATCAATTGCAGGACCGATTGTCACCTTCGCATCCGGGAACAGCCTCTTGACCGCCTGTGCCAATACGTGTGACGCCGTGTGACGGATTACACGGAGTCCCGCCTCGTCACTTGCTGTCACAATATTAAGCTCACAGTCTGTCTCAATCACGGTTCTTAAATCTACAATCTCTCCATTCACCTCACCGGCACACGCCACGCGGGCGAGTCCCTCGCTGATGTCCTGTGCAATCTCATAGACAGATTTTGCTTCGCCGTACTCTTTGATTGAGCCGTCTTTTAATGTAATCTTCATACCTTTTACCTCTTCTTTCACTTTTTCTAAAACACCGTTCCACTCTGTGCGCCCCACCCAAAGTTTTTTTGATATAGTATTCGGATGTCAAAAGGTGCTAATCCAAGTTGCAATTGTCCTATTGCAAAAATAAGACAGTTCAAATTCTCATTAGCACCTTTTGGCACCCGAGTCCTATATTATAAAAAAATCCCTGATACTGTATCGCTACAATATCAGGGACGATCTTCTTACCGTGGTTCCACCCAGCTTCGTCTTCCCTCCCACGCGGAGGAAAAACCTTGTCTTCGATGGTAACGGAATCACCGGGCCGGATTGGGGCCACTCGGAGTTAGTCTTCAATTGCTTCCCGAAAAGATGCTCCCAGCACATACCCAGAGCGGATAAGGCATCTCTCTCTGCTTCCTTCCACAACCTACTCGTCTCGTCAACGTGTTCTCTTATTGCTTATGATTGTATTCTCTTTTTTTCAATCTGTAAAGTACTTTTTTATCTTCCACAGCATTTTTTATATTTCTTGCCGCTTCCGCATGGACATGGATCGTTGCGTCCGACTTTCTTTCCAACTACAACTGTACCTGATTTCTTCTGTTCGAGATAAAGTCTCTTCTTCGTCTCCTCGTCGAAAATCTCGTCCCACATCGGAAGGTTGTAAAGCCAGTCCGCTTTCGCGTCCACCATATTCTTGTACAGCTTCTCCTTGTCGAAAGCGAGGCTTACCTTCGTATCCTCCTCCATCGTGTCGATTGGATTTGCTTCCACTAAGCTGTCGTTGATTCCGTCTAAGAAACCTGTCATCTCCATGACGGAAAGCCCGTATTTATCTGCGAGTTCTTTGACTGTTCCCTCCACTTTCTCGTTCGGATTCGCCAGCAGTTTCTCATAGACTCCCTTCTCTAAAAGGAAGTATCTCTGCCAGAATCTCTGTAATTCACCTTTATCTGCTTTCTCATTATAGGCAATCTTCTGCCACTGTTCTAATAATGCCATCTTAACTATCCTCGATTTTTCATTATATTTCGCATTTTCTTATGTAGAATACCCTCTTCCACAATGCACTTGCTATTATAGCAAAGAAATACGGATTTTTCAAAGGTTTTTTGCTCAAATTTGCATCCAAAGTTTCATTCCGCCTCCCTCATGCACCAATCGTCTGCTTTTCTTACCAACGTTCTCCGTCATAGTTAAAAACAGGGTCTGAATCATTCAAAAACTCCTCTAACCGTTCCTCTAACTTCCGTTCACACATACTCTGTGATTGAATATTCTTCAGCTCCTGTTCTAATTGCTCCTCCTCTTCTGATTTCTCCTGTGATTCTCCCTTCTCCTTTGGATCAGCTTCCGAATCCTGTGTATTTTCTAAAGATTCAAGAAATTTGTCTATGTCATCCTTCAGTTGCTGGGCATCCGCATTATGCCCTGTCCCCTCATCATTTGCGCATCCCTTTTCCATAAGAATGCTTTTTGCTTCCTTTAGAATCTCCTTTACATCATCTATGCTGTCCCCAGTAATCTTTTCTATATCTATCTGTTTCGTCATCGAAAGTGCCATGTTGATTCTGATCTTACACGCTCTCTCCCTGTCAGGGATCTGCTCTAACGCCTTCTCATACTCTGCAATTGCTTCCTCGTACATGCTGTTTTGATAATATTCATTCCCTTTGTTATAATGCCTGCACAGAATAATTTCATTTGCCATAAAACAACCTAGAATTGCTATAATGACAATCACCACCGCAAAGCCCATCTTTTTAACCGAATTATCCATTTCTGCGACTGCCTTTCCAAAATTCGTATATCAAAAGGAAGAGCAATGGTATCACAAAAAAGTGGTACGTCTCCCCATACCCCTTTTCTGCTGCTGCCTCCTCAGTTCCTTCAATCTGGCTTTTTATTCTTTGAACCGTCCCTGCGATATCGCTCTGCTGCTGCATATGGATGTACTCCAGATTCAGATCATCTGCTATCTGTTTCAAATTGTCCTCATCTATTTTCGATATTCCTTCCTCATAGTCAGAATTCCGCACCACTTCTTCCTCAGCTTCCCCATCAAGGTAATAGCTGTAAGTATCTGTGTAGTACATCTTAGCACCTTCCCTGGTTCCATATCCGAGCACGGCACCATCATCCACACAGCCAGATGCATCCTTGAAAGATTCGAGACTTTCCCCGTTGGTGATTTCACCATCACTGATGAAAAAAAGGAGCACTTTCCCCTCTCCCCTGTCTGCGGCATTCTTTAAACATTCTGTCATAAGTTCGTTCGCAGCATTCATGGAAGAACCTTTCGCATAAAACGGGTCCGGTGTCACAATGGCCTCTATCACATCTGTTGCAAATCCGGGGTCGCTCGTAAATGGGCACAGAAGATTTGCCTCATTGTCAAAGGATATAACAGAAAATTTTGCGCCGTACAACTCATCTATGATATATCTGCAATCCGCTTTTACTCCATCTAATCTCGCAGTATCGTCAGCATAGTCTCTCGCCAGCATACTGACAGTGTCATCCACGACAATTATCACAGACGCATCTAATTTCCGTTCACTGGTATAAACTGTGCCATCAGGCACCATGATTCTCAAATTGATAATAAAAAGCAAAATGACCATCACAATCTGTCGGATATATGCTGCAATCCCCTTTCTTCTAAAGGTCAGCAACACCACACAGATAATCGTCATCAGCCATATTGGTATGATTGGATTTATTTTCATCTCTTATCGACGTCCCACATATTTTGTAAAAATAATCACCATGCTAACCGATATCAGAAGCATGATGAAAGGTATTTCTATGATATCCGTCCTTACTACGCGCTTATCACCCTCAATGACGCGCTGCTCGGACTGGTCAATCTCTGCTACAATCTGTTCCATTCCGCCATCCTTTTCCTCCAAGAAGAAAAAACCGCCTGTCCCTTCCACACATTCCCTCATCTGCTGCATATCTTCCTCCCGCATATTCTCCGTGCCGATGCCATAGACTACCACACCGTTTGCCATGCACAGACTGGCAGCCTCCTCCAGCGTCACCCGAGGCTCCCCCGCTAAGTCGTTGTCCGAGGAAAAAATGATAAAACGGCTTCTCTTTTCGTTCGTCTCCGTGAAATCACAAGCAGCCGCTGCAAGTCCATCCCCAATCAGAGAACTTCCCAGTTCCTCATTTCCCACCAGCGTCCCCGACATAATATAGCTGTCATCCTCGATAGCATCTGTATTAAGCCGACTTTCCAGACAATATTCTATTGTGTCAAGTTCCTGCATAATATAGTCATAATCATCGGTAAGCGGCATAAGCAGAACCGGAGAGGTATTGAATATCACGATTCCGATCCGCTCCCCCTTCAACCGGCTTACCGTCTCCTTCATCTCATCTACCAGCCTAAGGTTTAATTCATCTACAGATGTAGATATATCCATGCACAGCAGGATATCCCTGCTGTATTTTTCTTCGTTGATTACATCCTCTTTGTAAGGTCTGGCCACTATAAAAAAAGACAGTATCACAGCAACTCCACAGGCTGCAACACACCCTGCCCGCATCATCTTATAGTATGTTACTCTGCGCTTATAATAGGGCAGTTCCTCTAAATAAAAGGTTCCTGCTATCCTCTTACCCCCCTCATATTTCTCTTTCTTTTTTCTTCTGAAAAAAAGGGAAAAAATCAGCCCGAGACAGACCACCACCCCTATATATAAGACAATTTGATATCTTACCTCCATCGCTCTATAGTCCTCTTTGTTTTTTCGATTGCCTCCACTCCATCCTCAGCCGTTTCAATAGCGAACTCCGGCTCATAGAACTCGCTAATCAATTCCTCAAGAACCGGCATATGAAGCTCTCTTATCTCATTCAGCGTATAATTGGTAACCTTGATTCCGGTCACCTCATACACAAAATCTCTGATACAGCCACTCATCGCCTGGTATGCAACTCTTATCTCCACCTTTCCGCTTCTAAGATTTCTCTGAAGTTCACACAGCTGTGCTAAATAACGCTGCTTTATCCCGGATAGGTTGATTGCTATATTTGGATATACAATCTTCTTCTTTGTCCTGTTCCTCCGTTTCGCAATCGTCCCGCTTACCAGAAAAAGTACCGCAAAAATCAGCAGCACTGCAACTCCTACCGTCACAGGCCACATTCTACAAGAAAATGCCTCCTGCATCTCAACAGATGTATCCATAATAACTTTTATTTCCTCTTTTCATTTTTATGTCTTTCAAGAAGTTCAACCACTCTGCTATCTAAATTATCCAACGCATCAATCGTGACCATAGACACCCCGAGTCTCCCAAGCCTCGCGCCTGCCGCTGCAGTAAGTTCCCTGCGCCTCTGTTTCTCAATTGCTGCCAGATGTTTATCCCTTGTAAAAAACTCAGGTACATACTCCTCCCTGCCGATATCATATACGTTTTTCCCAGATATCCCTGCGTCTGACATATTCAACAAAAGCACATCATGAATCACCAGAAGCCTTTTCAAATTGATGTCGGATATTCTCTGAATTCCTTCTAAATCGGTTACAATGACTATAATCATTCTCTGCCTGAAATTTCTGCTGATATATGACAGCGTCTTATCTAACTCAGAATTATTCTTCTCCGTCACTGCATTGTGGTAGTTTTCAAGAATTAGTTCGATATTCATTAGTCCCGTCTTAAACGGAAAATGTTCTAACGCTATCTCAGTTCCATACATCGCACTCACATAATCGCCATTTTGATTTACCAGATATGCCAGAGTCCCCGCTGACATAATCGCGGCTTCCCTTTTTTCATGCTCCTCATCCAGATTGGCGAGCATTCTTCTGTTGCTATCCATTACCAGCATAATATTATGCTTTTTTTCGGCGATATACTGCCTCACTAATATCCTCTGACTTCGGGAGGATGCTTTCCAATCTATATCCTTGACTTCATCTCCCACGACATACTCTCTCAGCTCTTCAAAGTTCATGCTCCTGCCTTTGTAAATTGAATTGTATGAACCATCAAGCAATCTGAATGTAACTCTGTTTGTATGAATTGCTCCGTATTTTCTGATATTTAACTGTATTTGAGAAATGTATTTCATTCTCATGGCGTTCTTACTGCTCCTATGATTCCATCAATTATCGTCTCTTCCCTAACACCGTCTGCGATTGCCGCAAAATTCAGCATGACCCTGTGTCCAAGCACAGAATACCTCATCGCCTTTACATCATCCGGCGTACAATATGCCCTTCCGTTCGTCAGTGCTACCGCCTTTGCCACATCCATAAAGGCAATCGCCGCTCTTGTACTGGCTCCCATCGTCACATACTGGGACAATTCCCTCGGCAGAATCCTGTCTGTAATTCTTGAAGCTTGTACAATATCTACAATGTATTTCTTAATTGCAGGATCCATATACACGCTTCTGGTAAGCTTTTGAAGAAATTCAATATCTGCAATGCCTGCAACTGCATGTGACTCTGCAAACACATCCGACTCAATTCTGTTAAGAATCTCCACCTCACCCTCTGCGCTCGGATAAGTAAGTTTTACCTTCAAAAGAAATCTGTCTAACTGAGCCTCGGAGAGCACATACGTCCCCTCCTGCTCAATCGGATTCTGTGTCGCTACTACCACAAACACTTTCGGAAGCTCGTATATCTGTCCTCCGATGCTGACCTGACGTTCCTGCATTGCTTCGAGCATAGCGCTCTGTGTCTTAGCGCTTGAACGATTGATTTCATCAAGCAGCACAAAGTTGGCGTTGACAGGTCCTAATTTTGTCTCAAAAGTATTGTTGTTCACATTGTAGGTCTGGGTTCCGATAATATCGCTCGGCAAAAGATCCGGGGTACACTGAATTCTTGAAAATTCACCATTTACCGCATCTGTCATCACTTTTGCCGCAGTGGTCTTCGCCAAACCCGGAACAGACTCGAGCAGTATATGTCCATTTGTCATAAGAGAGATTAAAAGTGCGTATCCCAGATAGGACTGCCCTACCACCTTGTTCTGATAATATCCCTTTATCTGGTTGATTATCGCAACTGCCCTGTTTAATTCCTGCTGTGTAATCTGTGTCGTCTCCATATCTATTCTCCATTCACTGTGTTCAAAACCTCTACATATTATATAAGTCTTTGTTCCATTTCGCAACATACTTTTTACAATCGGGAATTTTTCTCTTGACCTGACCAACATTTTTGTATACGATAGATTCTATCGGATTACAACATCAAACATATAGAATAGAAAGGATTTTCCCATGAAAAAAATAAAGCGAATCTTTGCACTCCTCGGTGTCGTCGTCCTGCTCGGTCTCTACGCCTCCACACTCGTCTGTGCACTGTCAAAAAGTCCGAACTTTATGGACATGTTCTTCGCCTCCGTCATGGCTACAGTCATCGTCCCGGTGTTGTTCTGGGCATACGGATTTATCTATAAGCTGTTAAAAAAGCATGAGGACGATTCCAAGGAAATCAAGCAGGGAAGATAAATCTTCCCTGCTCGCCGCGTGGGGCGGATGCCGCTTCAGCGGCAAACTTCATCTGTCCGCCCCTGCGTATAAAAAGGCTGCGCACTGAATACACAGTGTGCAGCCTTTTTTTATTCCTCTGTGACTTCCTCCGTCTCTATGGTCTCTTCCGTATCCTCCGTCTCTTCCTCCTCGAGCAGATCTTCCACTGCCTTTCCAAATGTATTGTCTAACGCAGTTCCAACCAGATACACGTCATCACTTCCCTCCTTCATGACATAGTACTCCCCGGTGATTTCGTTGCTGTTTCCAACGAGGAGCGTAGTTGTTCCATCCGGTGTCGTAATGACAATTGTATTTGCGGGTGTATCAAGCCCATAGTCGGCAAGGCTGTCGTACTCTTCCAACGCCTCTTCCGCCGTCAGGGAGTCTGCTGACGAGAGCATCGTCTCAACGACATCCTCGTCGAGATCTAAGGTATTGTCCCCATCATACAGCCAGTCCTCCCCCTCTTTTGTATAAGAAAGCGTCTGTCCATCGAGCTGGTAGGAAAACGCTGTCACATCCTTCACGTCAAAATCCGTGACGGTGATAGTTTCCGCCGCCTCCTGTTCCTCCTCCCGCTCTTCCTTTTTCTGGTTATAAAAACGGATTCCGAAATATACAAGCACCAGCACTACCAGCACCGCCAGAACAACCGTGAATTGCCTTTTTTGTTTTTCCATCCAATCATCCTTCCTTTCTTCGCCCCTGCTTCGCCGTTTCTTCGCCAGACAGGGGCGCTGTCTGCTGTTTTATTTTTTCCTGCGCTTTGCCCAGATGACAATGCCGCATGCCACCAGCAGAACAGGAAGAACAATCATAAATCCGAGCCCCAACCCGACGGCTGCCGTTGTCGTCACCGTAATCGCACTCAGTGTGTACTCTTTTGCGGCGATAGCGCTTGCACTGTTGTCAGATGACTCAATGAGAACGGACAACAGATTCTGGAAGAGCGCCGCATTCTTGCCGGAGACGACCTCATCGGCCCCATCACTGAAGAGCTCCATCGAACCAACTACAACCAGTTTTGTCGTATTTTCTTCATCGACCGTCCGCTCGACTGCAACTGCCACATCAAACGGTCCCTTGATGTCCCCCTCCTCGTAGTCATAGGTCGTAAAGTTTTCTAAATCGACCTTTGACACAGCATCTTCCGTTGTCGACAGAAGCGGCGTGTAGGTCGTGTCATCCGTGTTCTCCTCACAGGTGAGCCCCACACTGTATGGCGCGAAGATATAGCTTCCCGATACAGAGGAGGTATAATCGCTCGATGCAATCTCCGGCAACAGATAGTAAGGGATGCCCTGATAATAATAGCTCGCATTTCCCTCCATGACGACACCGTCCACTTCCGTCACACCGTAGGCTGCAAGCACCTCATTGAAATTCTCCAAATCCTGATACTGGAAGTTGCAGACGAGAATTGCTTTTCCGCCCGCCTCAAGATAATTCCGAACTTTTTCAGCGTCGTCGGATGAGAGATCCGAGGTCGGCGCATTGATAATGATTGCCTCCGCATCCTCCGGCACTTCATCCACCTCGAGAAGCGTCAGATCGGACAGTGTGATATTGGCTTTTTCAATTACTTCTATAAATCCTCCTGCCAACGACGTCTCCCCGTGTCCCGTAATCTCATAGATGACAGGAAGTTCCGACGAATCCATCGTCACATACTCGATGGCGCTTGTGAGCTGTCCCTCCGCGTCATAGCCCTCCACCGTACTCTGGTAAGTTGTGTAATCGTAGGAATACTCATAAATGTCGCTGTAATCGACAACGCGTGAACGCTCCTCACTCACAACAATCATGCTGTTTGCGCTTGGTGCACTCTCCGTATACTGCTGGTAAAAAGTCGGATATTTAGAAGGATTCCTGTATTCGACACTCAAATGATCCGACAGCCCATCGTAGCGCTCTAAGGTCTCCGCGAGCGTGGTATCCGCGGAACCCTCCGCCGCAAGCACATAGATTGTCACATCCTTTGACAGATTTTTCACATACTCTTTTGTCTCCTCTGTCAGCGAGTACATCTTCGTGGACGTCGCATCGATCGATGTGACGGTCGCCGGAAGTTCCCGAACGGCAAGGTTTAAGACAACTGCTGCCGCCACCGCCACCGCGACAAATCCGGTGTGGAACACGCCGAGTTTGATTTTTTTTGCGTTTGAGCTCCAGCGCTGCTTCTGAACGGACTGTCCGGTCAGAAACACAAAGAGACCGATTACCGTCAGGAAGTAAAAAAGTCCGGTCAGATCAAAACAGCCATTCATAAAGGTCTCCAACGGCGTATAGATGTCGTAACAGCCTAAAATTTTCGTCAGAATATTTCCTGTGGAGGAAATCAACCCCGTGATATTTGACATCATATAGCCCACGAACAGTGCCGCAAACGAGAGCACAGCGGCAATCACCTGACTCTCCGTGACGGAGGAGATGAACATGCCGATTGCGATGCAGGCACATCCGTAGAGGAAAAACCCGAAAACTGCAACGTAACTCTCACCTAACGGAATCGTTCCAAAAATCATTAAGATGAGCGGCGTCACCGCCACAAAGAGCATTGCAATCCCAAAGACTGCCACCATCGCGAGATATTTTCCCGCAACAATTTTGCCGACGGACACCGGCGCCGTTAAGATCAACTGGTCTGTCCTGCTCTTTTTGTCCTCCGCGAGACTCCGCATTGTAAGAATCGGCACTGCAATCAGCATGATAAATGCAATCGCAGACAGTGAATACGAGATATAGGGATATCCACCCCTCAGATTATAGACAAAAAAATACAAACCGTACAACGCCATGACCGCCGCTAAGAACACCCAGCCGATCACAGACTGAAAATATGACTTAAATTCCCTCTTGCATATCGCCCACATATTTTGTTTCCCCTTCCTTTGTTGTCAATTCCAAGAAGACATCCTCGAGTGACTTTGTCACTGTCCGCATCTCCAAAATGGCAAAATGCCCTTCGACACATGCGTCAAACACTTTTTCCCTGATGTCCGCTTCCTTTTTTGCAATAATATTTATCTTTGTAGTTTGTTCTTCCTCACTCTCTAAGAGTTCACACCTTGCGACCTCCGCGATGGAGAGCATGGCACGCTGTACATCCTCCGCCCCGCCGCGCGCGACGAGCTGCACCTCCTGTGCTCCCGCCATCAGTTGCGTGAGATTCTCCGTTGAATCGCTGGCGACTAACCTGCCCTTCGACAGAATAAAAATGTGATCGCAGACCGCGCTGATCTCAGTTAGAATATGGGAACTTAAAATCACGGTATGCTTTTTCCCAAGTTTCCTGATCAACTCGCGGATTTCTATGATCTGCTTCGGGTCAAGCCCGACTGTCGGCTCATCTAAGATGATGACCTCCGGATATCCGAGCACCGCCTGGGCAAATCCTACCCGCTGCCGGTACCCTTTAGACAAATTCCGAATCAGGCGGTCCGACACCTCGGCAACCCCGGTCAGCTCCATCGCCTCCCCCACATATTTTTTGCGGAGGCTTCTGTCTATTTTTTTTAGCTCCGCGACAAAGTCAAGATACTCCCGCACTGTCATATCCATATAGAGGGGTGGCATCTCCGGCAGATAACCCACGCATTTCTTCGCCTCCTCCGGCTGCTCAAAAATATCGTATCCGTTGATCTTGACGGTTCCGCCGGTGGCGCCTAAATATCCGGTGATGATATTCATGGTTGTGCTCTTTCCGGCACCGTTCGGTCCTAAAAAACCATAGATTTTTCCGGGTTCCACAGAAAGTGACAGATCATCAACCGCCACATGATCCCCGTATTTTTTTACAAGATGATCAATTTCAATCACATTCATTTCCTCCTTTTTCACATACACATCCCATTTAGTGTATGAGAGAAATGTGTTAGAAATAAGATGAAATTGTGATAAAACTGTGACCACACTTTTTCCTCGTCGCCATAACAAAACAGTCCCCGTGACTGCCTTTCGGCAGTCACGGGGACTGTTATCCTTGTCCGCATCGCTTAACATGCTTCAATTTCTTTGATATTACATTCATTTCCCACCACCAGGTAAGTCTCCCTGCTTCCGCAGTGTGGGCATACTTTTCCGTATTTTACCGTCTCGTATGTCTCATGACAATCCTCACAGAAGGTGACCGCAGGAAGCTTCTCAATAATCATTTCCGACTCCGCAAGAATCGGCAGCTTTTTGCGGTAATACGTCCAGCAGTCTGTCAGATACTCCGGCACGACGCCGCTGACCTCACCGATTTCTAACGTAACGGACCCGATCTTCTCGAGATGATTCTCCTCTGCGATCGCCTCTAGCGATTTGGCAACATGTACAATAATTCCTAATTCATGCATCGCCGCTCTCCATTAATCCTTCTTACTGAATCTGATCTTGATTGCCCGCTTCGCAGCATATGGTGCAATCGCCTTGAGTTTGTCCTCCGATTTCCACATACGGCTTGCATCCGGCAAATCTCTCGACAGATGGATGGCGTCAAATTCACACTTGGTCGTACAGAGTCCACAGCCGATACATTTATTCTCATCTACGACCGAAGCTCCACAGCCTAAGCATCTCGCCGCCTCAGTCTTGACCTGTTCCTCTGTGAACGTGCTTCTGAGATCGCGGAATGTCTCTTTTGATACGCCCGCTTTCTTGCCCGGTACCTGGCGCTGTGCCGTGTCGTAAGTCTCCACAGAGATATTGTTCTTATCTAATTCCTTGAAGATACGAAGGTCTCTCGCTAACGTAAGGCTCTGTCCCTCGTTGACAAAACGATGGATGGACACATATCCCTCTTTTCCTGCTGCAATCGCATCAATCGCAAATCTTGGTCCTGTATAGGCATCTCCTCCGACAAAAATGTCAGGCTCGGCAGTCTGATAGGTCACAGGGTCTGCAACCGCAGTTCCATTGTGGTTAAATTCCACCTTCGTTCCCGCTAAAAGTTCTCCCCACTGGATGGACTGACCAATCGACAGCAGAACATTCTCACACTCGACTGTCATCAAATCATTCTCATCGTACTGCGGGTTGAAACGTCCGTCAGCATCTTTTACAGAGGTACATTTCTTAAATACAATTGCTTTTACCCTGCCGTCCCCGGTCACAATCTCCTTCGGGCCCCAGCCACAGTTTACTGCGATGCCTTCCTCTTCCGCCTCTTCCACTTCATCGTCTGCTGCAGGCATAATGTCGCGTGTCTCAAGGCAGAACATGGATACCTCGGAGGAACCGGAACGAAGTGCCGTGCGAGCGACATCAACTGCCACGTTGCCTCCTCCAACTACAACCGTACGTCCACTAAGCATATTTGCATCTTCTTTTGTGTTTGCCTCTAACAGGAAGTCAACACCTGTCACAACGCCCTGCGCATCCTCTCCCGGAACACCGGTCTTACGACCGCCCTGTGCACCGATTGCCACATAAAATGCTTTATATCCCTGACTTCTGAGTTCCGGAATCGTGATATCTTTTCCGACTTCTACACCGCATTTAAACTCAATTCCCATCTCGCGGAGCACATCGATCTCCGCTTCGATGACGCTCTTCTCAAGACGGAAGGAAGGGATTCCGTTCATCAGCATACCGCCGGCACGCTGGTTCTTTTCAAATACCGTTACCTTGTATCCCATCTTTCTTAAGTAGAATGCCGCGGACATTCCTGCAGGACCTGCACCCACAACCGCTACCTTTGTGTCAATCTCCACGCCGCGTCCAAGGTGGTTTACCATCTGAGGCACATAACGCGTCTCTGCATTGATTTCCTTCTCTGCGATAAATTTCTTGATCTCGTCAATTGCCACCGCCTTGTCGATGGTTCCTCGCGTACATGCGTCCTCACAGCGACGGTTACAGATTGCACCACAGACAGCAGGGAATGGATTCTCTGTCTTAATCAGCTTGAGTGCATCCATATATCTTCCCTCTGCCGCCATCTTGATATAGCCCTGTACCGGTAAGTGGGCCGGACATGCTGTCTTACAAGGTGCCGTACCTGTCTCATAGACATTGAGTTTGTTATTGTCGCGGTAATTTGGATCCCAGTCCGCTTTGCTCCACTTGTTTGTGTCAGGCAGTTTATGTTTTGGATATGTAATCTCACTTCCGTCCTTCGCACACAATTTCTGACCGAGTTTTGCTGCTCCTGCCGGGCAGACCTCCACACATTTTCCGCAGGCAACACATTTTGTCTTATCGACGTGTGCACGGTATGCGGAACGTGACATATTCGGCGTGTTGAACAGCTGAGATGTACGGAGTGCATTGCAGACACCTACTGCACAGTTACAGATTGCAAAAATCTTATCCTCCCCGTCGATATTGGTAATCTGATGGACATATCCCATCTCTTCCGCGCGCTCGATAATCTCTAATGCTTCCTTTTTGTCAATATAGCGTCCTTTGTTTGTCTCAACGAGATAATCCGCCATATCGCCGACACCGATACACCATTCTCCCTCAATATCACCGGTACCCTCGCCGCGAATCTTCTGCTGGAGACGGCAGGAACAAAGTCCCACTGCGTATTTTCCCTCGTATTTTTTCATCCAGTGTGAAATATGTTCCACACTTGCAGACTCCTGTTCTGCCGGGATTGCCTTCTCCACCGGAATGACATGCATTCCGATTCCGGCGCCGCCGAGCGGAACCATTGGTGTCACCTTCTCGAGCGGAAGTCTCGCCATCTGCTCAAAAAAATCAGCAATCTCGGTATGTTCCTCGACCTGCTTTTTGTTCATAACCATAAACTCTGCACATCCCGGAACAAACATCGGAAGTACATACTGTTTCTCGTGTTTTGGATTCTCCCAATTGTACTCTATGAGACCTATGACTGACATCTCCTGAAGCAATTTCTCCAATTCTTCCTTGCTGTGCTGCGGATTCTTCTTTGCTAGCTGTTCTAATGTCTCCGGTTTGCGCACATCCATTGTGAGGGCGATTGTTGCCATCTCGTCTGTCACAACGCTCGCCAGTCCAAAATATTCCGGGTCATTGACCGTCAGTTTTTTCTTTCCCAATTTATATGGGATACGGTCTGTAATTTTCTTTCCTAATTTTAAGATTAATTCTCTTTCTTCAGCCATCACTTGTACCTCATTTCTATACTCTCACTCTTTGCTCATTGCTGCGCATCTCATGCATTCCAGTTCTTCACCTGCGTGCGGAGCCATTCTGCCCACTCCTCAAATCCCTCGCCGGTCTTCGCCGAGACGAAAATCACCTGCGCATTCGGATTGAGTTTTAAAATTCTCTCCCTGACCGCCTCCTTGCTGAAATCATCAAAGACACTGAGCGTATCACATTTGTTGACCAGCACGACGTCGCAGATAGAAAACATCAACGGATATTTTAACGGTTTGTCGTCACCCTCCGGAACGGAGAGAATCATCGCATTCTTTGCACTTCCCGTATCAAATTCTGCCGGGCACACCAGATTCCCCACATTCTCTAAAACAACCAGATCTAAATCCTTCGTCCCGAATTCGCGGATTCCCTGTCTCGTCATATCCGCATCGAGATGGCACATTCCCCCCGTGTGAATCTGAATCGCGCGGACTCCTGTCTCTGCGATTGCCTCCGCATCCACATCGGAATCGATATCCGCCTCCATAACGCCGATTCGCATCTCATCTTTCAACATCGAAATGGTTCTCTTAAGCGTTGTCGTCTTTCCCGCTCCCGGAGAAGACATCAGGTTCAGCAAAAAGGTCTTCTCCGCTTTCAGCTCGTCCCTAAGCCGCTGCGCATCTGCGTCGTTGTCCTCGAAGATGCTCCTCTTCACTTCAATCACCTTAAAATCCTTCACTTCATTTCCTCCTTATCCTAATTATTCAACCCATTTTCAAGCCTTGCCTTATTGCCACCGGCTAAAACACCCCCTGCCGGCGATGCATGCTGCCCTCGTAAAAAAGAGGTATCAACCAGATAGTTTTCCCCGCTGGCCATACCTCAGTCTTTGATAATATTTTAACATATTGTAGCGTGTTTTGCAACGTATTTCTTTTTCTGGTATCTGGTATGACCAGATTAATGGTGTGGGCTGAACTGTTACGATTATTCCCCAGAGGGGGGTACTACACCCCTCTCACATCGACACCGAGGGCTTCCAACTCGCACTTCGCCTGCGCAAGGCCGGTAAACTGGATTGTCCGGATGCCAAACTGTTCTGCCGCCGAGAGGTTCTCCCTCTTGTCATCTAAAAAGACACACTCCTCCGGCTTCAATTGATAGCGCTCCAACAGCGTCCGGTAGATTTCCGGCTCCGGTTTGATATACCCCACCTGGTAGGAAAAAATAACGCCGTCCATCTCCTTTTCAAACGAGAGCGCTTCCCTCGTACAGTCGTAAGTGTGGCGCGAATAATTTGACAAAATGTAGGTGTGGTACCCGTTCTTCTTAAGACCTCTGACCAGATTCATCGCATAGTCATACTGCCAGATGGGAAGTCCCATGTTGTCCCAGAACAGACGAATCTCCCTCTCATATTCCGGCGCTCTGCTGATAAAGTATGCGAGCTGCTCCTCGTCATTTTTCGCACTCCTGTCATACTCATTCCACTCCTTTGAGCGCACCGTCGCATCCGCCACAGCCTCGAAGGTCTCCCCGGCGAAGCCGAGTTTTCGAAAAGCACTCTCCCAGTCAAATTCCACCAGCACTTTTCCCACGTCAAAAATAATATTTTTTATCATTGTATCCTGCTCCTTTCCTGTTCGATAAAAAGTAGGCGTTTACAAAACTCTGTTTTTCTTATTGCCGCTGTACAATACAGACCATATCCCGCTGGGCACGCGTTTGCTACTTGTCGCTCGTAGCGGTACATAAGGTGCCAAAATACGGCACCTAAGTACCGACGGCTCCAAAGTGCCCTGCGGGGATATGTCTATATTGTACAACGCCAAATTAGAAATTTAGAGTTTCACAATCGCCTATCGATAAAAAGGCAGAGAGCCATGCCTTGCATTTCCCTCTGCCTCCGCTGTTTCCTCTAGCGATAGATGATATCGTCCCTTCCCGGTCCATTTGAAACCATTGTGATCGGATAGCCAATCTGCTCCTCGATGAACTCAATATATTTTCTGCAATTTTCCGGAAGATCCTCGTACTTTTTGATTCCGCGGATATCGCACTTCCAGCCCGGAAGGTTCTTTAACACCGGTTTTGCCTTCTCTAATTTACAGGTGACAGGGAAGTCCGTCGTCACCTCCCCATCGATCTCATATCCCACACAGACCGGAATCTCATCCAAATATCCCAGCACATCGAGCACCGTGAACGCAACGTCCGTCGTTCCCTGCATGCGGCAGCCGTACTTGCTCGCAACACAGTCAAACCACCCCATACGTCTCGGACGCCCTGTGGTAGCCCCGAACTCTCCGCCATCTCCGCCGCGGCGTCTCAGTTCATCCGCCTCCTCGCCAAAAATCTCACTGACAAAAGCTCCCGCTCCCACTGCGGAGGAGTATGCTTTGCACACCGTCACAATTTTTTTAATCTCATACGGAGGAATCCCGGCTCCGATTGCCCCGTACGCTGCGAGGGTAGAGGAGGATGTCACCATCGGATAAATTCCGTGATCCGGGTCTTTCAAGGTTCCAAGCTGTCCCTCTAAGAGGATATTCCTGCCCTCCCTGATTGCCTTATCTAAATACAAGGATACATCGCAGACGTAAGGAGCCACCATCTCGCGATATTCATGCAGGGTATCTAACAATTCTTCCTCTTTTAAAAGCGGTTTGTGATACATATGCTCCAACATGATGTTCTTCATCTCACAAATGCGTTTTACCTTGTCTTTCAGAAGTTCCTCGTCAAACAATTCGCTGACCTGAAAACCGATTTTTGCATATTTATCCGAATAAAATGGTGCGATTCCAGACTTTGTCGAACCGAATGAATTCTTTCCGAGACGCTCTTCCTCATATTGATCGAAAAGCACATGGTACGGCATTACAATCTGCGCTCTGTCCGACACTAAAATCTTCGGCGCAGGCACATCCCTGTCCGTGATGGACTTAATCTCATGAAACAACTTTGGAATGTCAAGTGCGACGCCATTTCCAATGATACTTGTTGTATGACCGTAAAAAACACCGGATGGAAGCGTGTGCAATGCAAACTTTCCGTAATTATTTACAATGGTATGCCCCGCATTCGCTCCACCCTGAAAGCGCACAATAATATCCGCTTCCTTCGCAAGCATATCTGTAATTTTACCTTTTCCCTCATCGCCCCAATTGGCTCCTACTACTGCTGTAACCATCTTTCATCCTCCTGGTTTTGTTTTCTAACAGAACAAAAAGGACAGGTGTAAAAACCTGTCCGCTTTTACTTATTGATTATACAAAATTTATCATCATAAGTAAAATTAATATTTATTATATTTAACATAATTACGCATTATGTTATTTTCGCATACGAAACAAAAACTCCAAAAGTCTCTCCGCCGCCGCCGACATCGGAAGCCTCTCGTTTGTCACAATCCCGATTTGACGCTCCGGAATCTGCTGTCCAAATGTCAGCTCAAAGAGCTCTCCCTCTGCGATTTTTTTTCTGGCAAAATCCTCGACGACACTCGCGATTCCCAGATTGCGGACAGCGAACTGAACCAACATATCGCTGGTCGCGAGCTCAAATTCAGGGTTCAGCCGTACCCCCTGCTCCAGCAAAAAATTCTCCACATATCTTCTCGTGGACGTCGTTCCCTCGAGACACATGACCGGAAACTTTTCGAGTTCCTGATAGGATAGGGACACCCCCTTCAATTCCTGAAAATGGCTCCCCGCCACAAACACATCCCGAATCTTTCGCACTGCGGTCAGATGAAGCTTTTCCGTCTCGGGAATCGGTGTGCTGACAATCCCGAAATCAATTTTTCCGTCCTTTAGATGCTGCAGCGTCTCCGGCGTCGGCGCGTTTGTGACGATGACCTTGATTCCCGGATACTTCTCATGAAAAAGTTCCAAGTAATCCAACAGATAGAACTGGAGCGTCATATCGCTCGCCCCGATGCGGATTTCCCCCGCATCCAGATTCAGCATCTCGTTCAGCTTTTGCTCCCCGAAGCAGATCGTCTCATAGCCGCGCTCGACATAGGAGAAGAGCATCTCCCCCTCCTTTGTCAGCCTGACTCCCTTTGACATCCGCACAAACAGGATACAGCCCAAGTCACTCTCGAGATGCTTGACGGCCTGGCTGACCGCTGGCTGGGAGATATTTAGAATCTCCGCTGCCGCCGTGATGCTTCGTTTCTTTGCAACATAATAAAATATTTTATAATATTCTAAATTAATATCCATCTTAACTTTCTAACTCAGGAATCTTCTTTGAACATGCGATGGCAAGCGAGCCCGGTCCAATGTGACAGGAGATGCTCAATGACAATGGATTCATAACAATCTCCATGCCCGGGAACGCCTCCTCAACCTCTTTTTTGAATGCCTTTGCCTCCTCCTCATTATGCGTATACGCCATTTCTAAGTAGAGATGCTCCCCTTTCTCATCGTGAAAACGGTTCGCAAAGTCGTTCTTCATCGCTTCAATCATAATGCTCTTCGCCTGCTTCACTGTTCTCGCCTTCGCAAACGCATCCAGCTTCTCACCCTGAATCTGTAATACCGGCTTCAATTTCAAAAGCGTGCCGAGCGCCGCAGCCGCAGCCGTAATCCTACCGCCCTTTTTCAGATAATAGAGGGTGTCTACCATGATGTAGATGGAGGATTCCATCTTCTCTCTCTCCAAAATCTCTTTAATCTCAGCCGCACTCTTTCCTGCCCTGGCAAGCTCCATTGCATCTAATACCGACTGGCGCTGCGTCACGGAAATCCTCTGGTTATTCACCACCTGCACTCTCCCATCATAATCTAATGAGAGCATATATGCCGTCTCGCAGGAACTGCTGAGCCCGGAGGACATTGGAATATAGACAACCTCGTCGTTTTCTTTCAGAAGTTCATCCCACAGATCTGTCACACTGCCGACTAATGGCATGGAGGTCGAAATCTCCACGTCATCCTTCAATTTCTGATAGAACTCATCCTGTGTCAGGTCAATATCTTCATATAATGTTTCCCCGTTGATAAAAAACGGCATCGGTACAATCGTAATTCCTAACTCTTTTGCCTCGCTCTGTGTAATACCACTATTGCTATCAGAAACAATTGCAATCTTTTTCATTCTTCTGCTACCTCCTATAATGTTTCTGAACGTTCCTTAATATTTTTCTTAAAATTGATGATTTCATGCTCATATTCGCTGCTCATATACTCCGATTTAATGATAAAATCTGCCGTAGCCTTGTTGTTTGCAATCGGGATATCATAAACCTGTGCGATGCGGAGCAGTGCCTTCACATCCGGGTCATGCGGCTGTGCAGTCAGAGGGTCGGAAAAGAAAATAATCAGATCGATTTTGCCCTCCACAATCTTAGCTCCAATCTGCTGGTCTCCCCCGAGCGGTCCGCTGTTATAACCGCGCACCGGCAGGTTTGTCCTGTCTGTAATCATCCGGGCGGTCGTTCCCGTTCCACACAGAAAATGATTTTTCAATATCTCTTTATTCTCTTCGCACCATTCAATCAGAGATGCTTTTTTATTGTCATGCGCTATCAGTGCAATATTTTTCTGTTTTCCGATTGTCAACGTAATAAAATTCTCTTCCATGCTGCTTCTCCTTTTCTATTTTTCCACTATTTTTCCCACTCTCTTCGGTGACAGTCTATACATGTCACTCATTATAACACATCTCAATCTAATCTTCCACAAAAAAAGTGCCGCTGCTGCGGCACTTTTTTACACATCCCTTACTTCTTCTGAACCAGTTCTTTCATCTGGTCTGAAATTTCATGAATCTCACCGAGGCTGGCATTCAGTTCATTCAATGCCTTCATACAGGTCTCAAATACAGAGATGCTCTCGTCTGCGGAAGCAGATACCTCCTGGCTGGTCGCCGAGAGATTTGTGATACTGTCATTAATCTGCGTATTGGAAGTTACGATTCCATCTACCTCTTCTGTCAAATGTGCGACAGATTCATGCAGAACCTCGACATTCTCCTCGATAAGTCCGAATTTCTCTCCGGTCGCCTCCACCATTTCATTCTGCTCATCGGAAGTTTCCGCTGCTTTCTGCATATTGATGGAAGCCTGCTCTACATCTGCAGTCAGTTTCTCGATAATCTCCGTAATCTTTCCGGTAGACCCCTGTGTCTCCTCGGAAAGTTTTCGGATTTCATCTGCAACAACTGCAAACCCTTTTCCTGCCTCCCCTGCTCTCGCTGCCTCAATCGATGCATTTAAGGACAAAAGATTGGTCTGGTCGGAAATACTCTTGATTGTTCCGATAATGACCTCCACTTCTTTGATTCGGTTGTTCAGCTCTTCCGTTGTACTTCTCGTCGCAAGGTTAATCTCTGCGGTACGCTCAGCCTTCTCCTTCAGTTCTTTCACAATAGCTGCGCCCTCGACAATGGCATCTTTTGAAACTTTCGACGCCTCTTTCATCGATGAAGTCTCTTCCTCTGCACTCTGAAGACTTGTCTGAATGTCATTTGTCATCATCGTCTGCTGCTCAATTGCCTCCGCCGTCACTCTGACACTCGATGCAATCTCTTTTACAGAATTGTGACTGTTCTCCATGCTGTCCGTCAATACAGAGGCATTCTCTTTTGCAACATCAAACTTCTCGGACAACCGTTCGGACAATCCGATAATTTCAAATGCAACTCGCTCACTCGCATCCATCTGCTCTTTGACTGCGGTAACGCTCTCATCCGTGTGCTTTACCAACATCTTGACTACAATATATGAAATAATTGTTGTTGTAACTGCAAACATCGTCTCGATGACCACCCGATCTGACAAATCCGAGTTCGTCATACATATTCTCACACAGTTGATAATATTCAGTGCTGCCGCCGGGATAACAATCCACAGTGCAAACTTCTGGTCTACATACAGTACTGCAATCAGAAGGATCGGGTAAACTAAAGCGTACATTGCGGTATTCGCACTTGCAAATGTCAACACTACATAGGCAATCAGCATAGATATCACACTCACATACTGATACTTGTTGTCATATTTAAATTTTGCATAGGAAACAATCAGAACAATTATCAAAACTGCATTTAACAAAGTGCGCGCAATCAGTGCTATCGGATTTCCTACTCCCCCGAGCAATGACATGATATTAATTGCCTCCAGCACTCCTAAAATAAGCAACCCTATCACATAAGCAATTCTGTTGTTGTCCTGATTCTGTCTTTTCTTTAAATCCATTTTCTATCCATCCTTTCATTTGTTTATTTTTGTTCCGGCAATACGACTTTTCGATCGATTATCATCTTTACAAATGCCGTATCCCGGACAATCCATGGGTCCTTCTCCCTCAGAATATTACTCTTGTAAACATCCTCCGGTACTGCCCATTTCATCTCATACCCCTTCGCCTTCTCACTTTCCGTCAGCGAAAGCTCATCCTGCCGGTCTTCCACTTCACAATAGTAAAAAAGAGAATGACAGATGTATTTCTTCTTTTTGTCAAACAAATCTCTTCGGACTTCCCTAATCTCTCCTATTTCCCGAACACTCTCATGTTTCACATGAAGCCCTGTCTCCTCAAGCACCTCCCGTACTAACGCCTGTGTAAAATTTTCTCCGTCTTCAACTCCTCCCCCTGGAATCTTATACTCGCCATCTCTGCTGCACTGCATCGCAAGTTTTCCATCTTGCAGAATGATTCCGCGCACCGAATACTTTTCATAAACTTCAACCGTGTTCTGATAATCTTTTGCGTCAAATACTGCCAGAATCTCCATGTTTTTTCTCTCCTGCCTAATCTCACCTGTGATACACTTTTTCTGCTATCAATTATAGCACAATTATCAGTCAATTTCAAATTAATTACGCCATTTTAGCCCCTATTACACCATTTTTTGCGCAATATTCAGACACAAAAAGTACTTGCAGCTCTTATAAAATCTGCAAACCGCAAATTAAAAAATGAGATAATCCCATAAAGACAGACTTTATGAGGTTACCTCATTTTCAAAATAACATTTATCTCTTCACAATCTGGCCGCCTAAAATCACTTCCCGGGTGGATAAATCCTCTTTCGATAAAATAACGCAGTCTCCATAGGTACCTGCTGCAATCCTGCCGCACACATCCTCCACACCGATGGATTTCGCCGGATTATAGGTTGCACACCGAACAGCTGTCTCAAGCGGAATTCCCATGGAAACCGCCGTCCGCATACAGTCCATCAGATTGGTGGCAGAGCCGGCAAGCGTTCCGTCCTGCAACGTTGCCAGATTCCCCGTCACCTTCACAGGAAGCCCGCCAAGAGAATACTCTCCATCCGGCATTCCCGTCGCCATCATACTGTCGCTAATTAGAATCATCCGCTCCGCTCCAAAGAGCTCAAAGGCAACACGCACCGCAGGCGGAGCAATATGAATACCGTCACAGATCATTTCCGGCATCACATGCTTCGCATCAAATGCTGCCCCAATCACCCCCGGCTCACGATGGGAAAAACCCGGCATCGCATTGAAAAAATGCGTCACATGGTCGGCGCCAAGAGAAAATGCCTGATAAGCAGTCTCGTAATCGCTTGTGGTATGTCCAACAGAAATATGAACCTCAGATTCCAGTTCCCGGATAAAAGCATCCGCTCCCTCTGTTTCCGGCGCAATCGTAATCAACCGTACCAGCCCGCCTGCCGCATCCTGCAAACGATGAAAAACAGCCGCATCCGGTTTCCGGATAAAAGCAGGATTCTGTGCTCCCTTTTTCTCCAGAGAGATAAAAGGTCCCTCTAAATGAATGCCGCACAATCTCGAGCCCTGCCGCCCCCTGCAATGCTCCCGATAGGCAGCAGCATTTTCGCAGACAGAAACCAGCGTATCTTCCGCCAACGTCATAGATGCCGGACAGATAGAGGTAATACCGCATTTTAACTCATAGGTACCGATGGCATCTAACGCCTCCGGCGTTCCATCGGAAAAATCATACCCGGCGCAGCCGTGAAAATGGATATCCACAAGTCCCGGTATCAAATAATCTCCCGCCGCGTCAATGACCGCCTCTCCCTCAAACGGCTCCCTCTTTTTCCCGGTAAAATATCCCTCCTCAATGACAACCTCTTTTTCCACAAATCCCTGTTCCAAAGTAAAAACAAGCGCGTTTTTGACAACCATTTTTCTCCCTTACTCCTTTCGGATTCATCCTATTTACATCGGTATCTTAGAAAGCGCCGCCTCATCTGCAACGACGGTCACATCCGGGTGCATCTGCAAAATAGATGCCGGAACCTCAGGCGTCACCGGTCCAAAGAATGCCCGTGCCACGATGTCAGCCTTTCCCTCTCCGTTCGCAACAACAAGAATTTTCTTCGCCTGCATAATCGTGCGGATTCCCATAGTATATGCCTGTGTCGGCACCTCATCAATGGAATCAAAAAAACGCGAATTTGCTTCAATCGTGCTCTTTGTCAAATCTACGCAGTGAGTCTCTTTCTCAAAAGCTTCCCCCGGCTCATTAAAACCGATATGTCCGTTATTTCCAAGACCGAGAAGCTGCAGATCAATCCCTCCAAGCGACCGGATAATCTCCTCATGTTTCTCACAGGCCGCCTTTGCATCTTCATTTTCACCGTCCGGAACAAAAGCTGCCTCCTCCCGGATATTTACATGCCCGAACAGATTCTCACGCATAAAGTAATAATAGCTCTGAGGGTCCGTATGTTTTAATCCCCGGTACTCATCCAGATTTACAGTGGAGACCTTCGAAAAGTCCAAATCCCCCTTTTCATACCAGTCAACCAACTGTCTGTATGTACCAATCGGTGTAGAACCGGTTGCCAGCCCAAGCACACAGTCCGGTTTCATAATAATCTGTGCCGAAATAATATTGGCCGCTTTTCTGCTCATGTCCTGATAATCTTTTGCTTTAATAATGTTCATTGTCCAATCCCCTATCTAAATGATAATCCGACTCCACTTCCATCCGTGGCTTCTAATTAGACTCTAACAGCAAAAACAACTTGTTTCAAGGCTTACCGGGCATATGCGCAAGCAGGGATAAAAAAAGGCAAGGTCGGGCATCCTCTACTTTCCAAGCACCTTATTCCGGTACTCATTGGCAGATACTCCCTCCTGCTTTTTGAACACCCGTGAAAAATGAGCCAAATCCAAAAATCCAACCTGTTCGGAGATATCGCCAATACGGAGAGCAGGGTCTTTTAACAATTCTTTTGCATGTTCAATGCGCACATGATTCAGGATATCCGAAAAGCTCTGCCCCGTATGACGATTCAAAAGCTTGCTCAAATGCCATTGACTTACATACGTCTTTTCCGCCACCTCACCGAGGGTAAGCTTCTGCGTATAATTTTCTTCCATATAGCGAAGTGCATTCTTCACGATAAAGCTGCTAGAAGCGCTCTCACTATGCTCCTTCTCCCCGTTTCCTTTCATGTCTTCCCCGGTAATACCCTTCTTTTTCAAATTTCGGCACATCGTCTCGATTGCTTCCTCCAATTCATCCATATTGGATGGCTTGAGCAGAAAACGCGTCACTCCAAGCCGGATGGCCTCTTTTGCATATTCAAAGTCGCGGTATCCCGTCAGAACACAGACCTCTAAGTCCGGGAACTGGGAATTGATGGCTGCAATCATGGCAAGTCCATCCATTTCCGGCATAAAGATATCCATAAAAACAATGTCCGGTTTCTTTTCCTCGATTAAATTTTTCCCCTCTAACCCGTCATTGGCGGTCGCCACAATTTCACAATTCCATCTCTCCCATGCGATGCTCCTGGACAACCCCTCCACAATAATCGGTTCATCATCTACAATCATCACTTTATACATAAAAATCCCTCATACAGAGACGACGACACCCAAACTGAGCGTCGTCGTTCTTCTCTTTCTTATTATTAATACTTACCTTCTTAATATAAATTCTAACCTTTAATTGCACCGGCTGTCAATCCTTTAATAATGTTTTTCTGCAATACTACATAAACAATCATAACCGGAATTACAATAATGGTTACGGATGCTGCCATCAATCCGAAATCTGTTCCATACTGGGAACTAATCTGTTCGAGAAGCGTAGAAATCGGATATTTTTTCGGATCTCGAATCATAATTTTCTGCACAAACAAATCATTGTAGGACCACAGGAAGCTAAATATTGCCACTGTTGCAAGCGACGGGCGGCAGAGTGGAACAATAATTTTGCCAAATACCTGAAATACATTTGCTCCCTCCATATAGGCAGCTTCCTCCATTTCCAGCGGAATGCTCTGCATAAATCCTGTCATAACAATGGTTGCAAAACTTAAGTTTCCTGCAATCTGCGGAAGGATAACCGCGATATTTTTACTCAAGAGTCCCCATTCCACAATCATCCGGAACACCGGAATAATGGTGGCAAAAACCGGAAACATCAGGCTTGCCACAATCAGGCTTCGCACCAATTGTTTTCCTTTAAACTGATATCTGGTAAGTCCAAATGCCATCAGTGAAGCAAACACCATAACGCCAACCGTTACCGAACCGGAAATCGTAAAGCTGTAACCGTATGCGTTTAATACATTCAGCTTTCCGAAAGCATTCTCATAGTTCATCATCGTGAAGGGATTCGGCAGTGCGAAGGAATTGCGAAGTACGTCCGCCGACGGTTTAAAGGAGTTTATTACCACCCACACGAACGGAAAGATGGTAAGAAGTGCCCAAAAAATCAATATGGCATAAATCACGACCGTACTGATCTTTACCTTTTTTCTTTTTTTGGCAGTTGTTTTTATCTGTACTGCTGCATCCATCTATGCCACCCCCTTTTTCTGCACTTTTATGCCTCCGGAAGCCGTTTTTTTCATCGCTCTTTCCCTGGCACGTTTTGTTTTCTTCTCTAAACGTTCATCCTTATCCTCTGTCAGAAATCCGATTCCCTTTGATACAAGGATTCCTAAAATAACGATTAACACCGCAAGTGTAGAACCATAATCATAATTATTAAGTCCAAAGGTCTGTTGATACATATAGGTACCGAGAAAATGTGTCAATCCCTGCGGTGCTCCATTTGGAACCATAACCCACGGAAGGTCAAATACCTTTAGTGCCCCGGTTACCGCAAGGGTAACGCAGGTAAAAAATACCTGTCTCATCATAGGCAGTGTAATATAAAATACCTGCTTAAAACGGTTGCATCCGTCAATGGATGCCGCTTCATATATATCATCCGGTATGTCGCTTAACCCTGTCAGAAGAATTACAAAATAAAATCCGATGTAACTCCACAAAGTAGGAATACATACCATGATAAATGCGAGTTCCGGCGCAAGCCAGTTGACCGGTTCCTTTCCGAAAAATTCCAGTATCTGATTCAACATACCGCCATTATAGTTATAGAACAATTTAAACAACAGACCGATTGCTGTTGCAGAAATAACTACCGGAAAAAAGTAGACGGTACGAAACAGCTGCTGGAGTCTCTTCACCTGAGATACCAATACGGCTAAGATAAAAGCAACTCCCACCTCAAAAATAACCGTCAATACCATCATTTTCATGGAGTTTATCAACGCCGTCCTCACATCTGTATCCGTAAACAATCTCTTGTAATTTTCAAATCCAATAAACTTCCATTCTGTTCCCGGCATCTTTACGATTGCCGACATATCATAAAAACTGTTCTTAATATTTTCAACAAACGGTATGTAAAGAAAGATCAGCATAAATAGTAAACCCGGTACTAAAAACACCACCAACGGCCATTTTTTCTTATATAACATCTTTCTTCCACCTTTCTTTTTCCAAAAACTCTCTTTTTTGGGTATAAAAAACGAAGGGACCAGCTTTGGGCAAAGCAGCCCCTCCGTATTTAAATAAATCTTATTTTATTAATGCTAATGACTCATTGATGGCATCTTCCGCTGTCATATCACCGGTTGATACTTTTACAATATATGACACTAATGTCTTATAAGCATCACCAATTCTTGAATCGGTCGGTGCTACGATTGCACTTGCGCCGCTTGTATAAGCTGCAATGGACTCCGCGAATGGCGTTGCGCCTTCAACCGGGGTTACCTCAACTGCTGCCTGTGATACAGCTCCGGTAGCTTCCCAATATTTCTGAACTCCTGCCTGACAGGTGTGAGCCATGACAAATTTCACTGCTGCATCTCTCTTTTCCGGATCTTCCCATGCTTTCTTTGTGATATAGAATCCGGAAGAAATACCGCCTACCAAAGAACCTGCTTCTGCTTTCTGATCCGGAACACCCGGGAATGCGATAACAACTGTGTTGTCAGTGTCCTCAATATTTCCTGCATACCAGGAACCGTCAAGCTGCATAGCTGCTTTTTTATCCCGGAATAACTGTCCGATATAAGCATCGTCTACCGTGTCAGTATCCTCCGGGAATGCTCCCATATCCCTTAAGGTTTTAAACAGCTCAAGACCTTTTACCCATCCTTCCGGAGCAGTCTCAGGAACGGATGTATACTCATCCACACCTGCGGAATAGAGCATTAAAAACTCGATCCAGTAGTGAGGTACGTTATTTAAAGAACATGCAATCGGAATGATTCCATTGTCTTTAAAGGTTGTGATTGCTGTCTCTAAAGACTCCCAATCAGTAGGAAGCTCCAAATCGTACTGATCAAACAAATCTTTGTTGCAGTATAACCCTTCCCAGTATCCGGTAGTCGGAACCGCTCTCATCACACCATCGGTATTCTTAGCTGCCTCCAATGCGGAGTCTAAGGTATCTGCTGCATACTCCGGATATTCCGCACGTATCTCATCGATTGATACCAATTTCCCGGTTTCAATAATACTGTCTGCAGTTGCATCCGTGAAAAACTGGATAACATCCGGTTCGTTTCCTACGGAAAAATCTGCATTGACCGCTGCTTTCCACTCTTCATCGGAAGTCTGTGAATTATCCTCGATTGTTATGTAATCGTATTCCTCCATCAAATCGGCATTGATTGACTCATAAGCCTCTTTATTTGGATCTGTTCCCCCAAACATAGATACCGTCTTTAATGTGACCGGATTTTTTGCTTCCTCAGCATTGTCTTCACTTGCTTTCGGCTCTGTGCCTTCACTTGTTTTCGGCTCCGTTTCCTGTCCGCCAGTTGCTCCGCATCCTGCCAAGATAGATGCCGTCATTGCTCCCACTAACAGTACAGATAAAACTTTCTTTTTCATAGTAAATCCTCCTTCATATGATTTGTAAACGTGTTTTTCATTTACTATAATCATATTATAGTATAGATTTTACAAAAAGCATTAGCCCGAATTGACATTATTTGTTCAATCTTGCCGTGTTTTTCCATTCGTCTCTTTCCGCATTTCGTTTTTTTAACAAGGTCTCCTCATTCCACTCTCTGTACGGTATCATAATGGTGGAAACCGTCTCTAAATTCTCTTCCTGTACGATGGTAAGTCCATACTCTTCTCCATATACCAAATGGATTCTCTGGTTCACATTCCGTATGCCGATGGAGGTATGACGTCCTACATCCTTCGGTATCTTGTCCTCATCCCCCGCAAGAATCGCCTGTATTCTGTCACGGTCTTCTTCCGTCATTTTTTTCGCGGTATTGCGAACCTCTAAATAAACATTCTCCGCATCATGATAGACCCGCAGACTAATCTTGCCGTTTTTTAGTGTTTCTATCCCATGGACAATGGCATTTTCCACAATAGGCTGTAAAATAAGGGGCGGAACCATAATATAGAGCAAATCCTCCTCAATGTTTCTCTCAACCTGAAGTCTCTGTCCAAAACGCATCGTCATAATGTAAAAATATGCATCAATGCACTGTAATTCTTCCGCAAGATGAATCTCTTTTACATTGGCACGGTTCATCCGGTAATCCAATACGGTTCCTAACGCTTCTATCATCTTTGACACGATGGTATTCCCTGACATTCTTGCCTGCCAGTTCATCATCTCTAAGGTATTATTCAGAAAATGAGGATTAATCTGCGCCTGCAATGCCTGTATCTGTGCATCTTTTCTCGCCAGCTTCTCATCATATGCATAATCGAACAAATACTTTACCTGTGCAGACATACTGTCAAAACTTTCTTTCATATATTGAAATTCTGAGTTTGGCATTTTCCCACCGGCAACGGAAATCCCAATTTCGCCTTCCTCCATCTGCTTACACGCCTTCAAAATCCACTCAATTGGTACCTGAATATGCTTTCTGAGAAAGAAAACGCCGTAGCCAAACAACGGGATAAACAAGGCCAGCATCAGAGCAGCTATGGTATAAAACTCATACAGGCTGGAATAAATTTCACTCTTTTTTGCGAAGATAATCACACCGATATGGTAGTTGTCATAGCGCTTCTGATAAAGATATCCATTGTAGGATTCATTCTGAATTTTATCTATCTTGCGGTTGCTGATACCATCATACCTTGTCAAAAGCTCCTCCGACAGTTCCTCCCATTTTTCATCCTTCGTCTCCCCGTCTGTAAACTCCACTACATCACTGCTGCTGCCAATACATACCGCCATCTTGTCTCTGACATCTGCAGGCACATCCTGAAATACTTTATTTTTGTTTAATTCCACCACCAGAGTTCCATAGCGCTTATAGTCCACCGTCGTGTAGAGATTTCGTATGATAAAAATTCTGCCTTCCACAACCCGCACATAGGCATAAGAGGTATCCATATCTATAATATCCTTAATCTCCGGCTGTATCTCCTCTATATAACTCTTATAAGAGATTCCTGCACGCGAAGAAAAGCATTCCGGATCTTCATGACCATACCGGTAAAAAGCATACATATTAAACCTTTCATCCAGATAAAATTTCCCCTTCAGACTGCTGTTTACTTCCTGAAGATATTCTGCCTCCGAACATTTTCCATCCTGCAGATTCTCCCATGATGTCTCCCACGTTTTCTCGTAGGACGGGCGCTGGCAGAGTGTGATGGCATCTCCAATCCGGGCAGATGTAAACGCTGCCACATTTTGTAATTCGTCCTCCATCAGTCTCTCTGCTTTTTCAATAATTCCTCTCCGGTAAGAAATTGTAGTAAATGCAAAAAATACTGCAATAGGTACTCCCCAGCACAATATCAGAAAAATTAATATCTTTTGTTTCAGTGAGCCTGGCTTTTTTTTCATTTTTACCATCCTCCGTTTATCCTGCAATAGACAAATACCGACCATAAGTTATCTTTTTCCCGTTTCTTTGTCTCTGAAAAAGTATAACATTCTGGTCGGTATTTGAAAAGACTATGCCTTTAATCCCAAAAACTCCTCATATATTTCACAGATTTTTGCTGCGCAGGAAGCGTCCGGCATCTCACAAAAGATGCGAAGCAGCGGTTCTGTGCCGGAAAAACGTGCAATAACCCATCCTCCGTTTTTGAAATACACCTTGCTTCCATCCAGATAGGAAATGTGATCTATCTCTTCCGGCAGTTCCGGCAGAAGCTTCTGCTCCATCAATATGTGATTCATTTCCTCCTTCTTTTCCTGTGTGAACTTATAATCCCTCTCCTCCATATGAATTTCTCCACATTCTGCGTGAATATCCTCCATGATTTCTGAGAGTTTTTTTCCGGTCACGGCAAGCATCTCAATCAAAAGCGCAGCCGCATAGATACCATCTTTTCCGTTGATATGTCCATGTACCGTCAATCCGCCGGAGGACTCTCCTCCGATAATCGCGCCTGTCTCCTGCATTTTTGCAGAAATATACTTAAAACCTACCGGCACCTCGTAACAGATTTCGCCAAACTGCTGCGCCACCTTATCGAGCATGTGAGTGGTAGCAATATTTCTTACCACAGGACCTCTCCATCCCTTAAACTTCACAAGATAATAGTACAGCAATACTAAAATATCATTGGGATGTAAGAAATTTCCTTTATCATCGATGACTCCGATGCGGTCTGCATCACCGTCCGTCGCGATACCAATATCAAAATTTTTCTCCACGACATAATTCTGCAGAGAATGGAGGGTCGCTGCTGACGGCGCCGGAAGCTTTCCTCCAAACAGGGTATCGTGTCTATCATGGATTGTTGCCACTTCACAGCGCGCCGTCATCAAAATGGTCTTCAGGGAGGTCTCGCTGACACCATACATAGGGTCTAATGCCACCTTTAATCCTGCATCGCGGATGACATCCATGTTCACGGAAGCAATAATGTTATCCAAATACTCATTGAGAGGATAAATTTCTTCGATATATCCCTCTTTTTTTCCTGTTTCATAGTCCACGGCATTCACTCCGCCCGGAGCGATATCTCCGATGTAATCCTCAATGTCCTTCGTCTGGATTTCATCTGCATCACGTCCCCCGGCCGTAAATACTTTAATTCCGTTGTAGATTGCCGGGTTATGGCTGGCGGTAATCATCATTCCGTAAGGAAAATCGTGCTTCATCACATAGAACATAATCAACGGTGTCGGTGAGGACTTATTAATCAGGCTGGCTTTGATGTGTGCTGCCGCAAAAACTTCCGCTGCCCACTGCATTGCCTCTTTGGAGAGGAATCTCCTGTCGTATCCCATGACAATTCCCTGCTCTGCCACACCCTCATTCTTCATCTTGTTGACAAGTCCCTGTGCCAGCAATTGTATATTTGCTTTTGTAAATTCATCCCCAATCACGGCTCTCCAGCCGCCTGTTCCAAATTTTATCATTGTCTAATCCCCTTTCTTTTTAAAAATCTTCGCTATTTGCTGATATCTTTTCTCCCATAACGACTGTTACACTGTGCTTCGTACCTGCTGTCTGCGCCGGAATGCAATCTGTCTTTTCGCCGTCCAACCAGATTTCTTTCACACCCTTCATCACACCTTCCGGATTCTCTACTTTTATATCAAATTCTGCACCCCTCCATTTACGGACTGCAGAAAACTCTTTCCAGTCTGCCGGAATACATGGATCAACAGAAAGTTCTGTAAACTGCGGACGGATACCCAGCATATATCTCGTGGCTGAGAAGTATGCCCATCCGCCGCTTCCCGTCATAAAAGGATGGCGCGCACGGCCAAAGGCGGTGTGATCTTTTCCCGCAATAAACTGACAGTAGGAGTACGGCTCTGATTCCCGAATCTCAATCTTATCATTCTGATAGTAAGGGCAGAGCGCATTGTAATACTTCATGGCGCGGTCGCCGCGCCCCAGGACGCACTCTGCCGCCCACGCCCACGGATTCGGATGTGAGAAGATAGAACCGTTCTCTTTTAACCCCGGATATACCCGTGTGACAAATCCGATATCATCATCCGGTACCGTATAAGAGGGTGCATTTAACATAATTCCATACCGTGTAAAGAGATATTTATCCACACTGTCCATCGCCAGCTTTCCTTTTTCCTTGTCCGCTGCCCCTGAGAGCACTGCCCATGCATTGGACTCTAAGTGTACCTTTCCCTCTTTCTCCTCAGCAGTTCCGATTCTCTTACCATTTTTCGTTATGCCGCGGATGAACCATTCTTTATCCCAAAGTTCCTCGTTACAGACTTTGTATACCTTTTCTTTCATCGCGGTATACTTTTCTACATCCGCGTCACGTTTTAAATATTTTGCCAGTTCAATAAAATTACTGATTGCCCAATAATGCAGGAAAGAAACCATGGCGCTCTCTCCGCCTCCCAAGTTGAGGCAGTCGTTCCAATCTGCCCGAAGTCCCTTACAGATTCCGGTGCTCCCCACCTGTTCTGCGGAGAAATCAAGAATGTGCATCATATGCTCATAGACCGTTCCCTCTCCTCCATCCGCATAGGTCACAACCTCGTCCGCAAATCCTGTTTCTCCGGTTTCCTTGATATATTCGACAATAGACGGAACCAGCCAGAGCGCATCATCCGAGCAGGCATCCTCTATTCCGTGTACAATATCCGCATTGTTTACTGTTGGGATGACAGTCGGGGATTTGAAGGGTTTTTTCTTCTCCTCTTCTCTGTCCGGTTCAAACCATTCCGGCTGGAATAAATGCAGCCCATATCCTTTCGTCGTCAGCCCGCGGAGCAGTTCCACAATTCTCTGTCTGCATTTTTTCGGATTGGAATGAGGAATCGTCATGGCATCCTGCGCCGTATCACGGTAACCAAGTCCTGTTCTTCCCCCCACCTCGATAAAGGAGGCAAATCTGGAAAACATGATGTTGACCTCCGCCTGATAGAGATTCCAGGTATTGATTAACGTGTTCATTCCCTCGTTTGGCGTATTTATCTGCAGTCTGGAGAATTTGTCCTCCCAATATGCCGCAAGCTGCTCATAGACAGCATCCACATGAGAAAGCTTTGAATATTTTCTGCGGATTTTCTTTCCCTCTTCTCTGTCTCCTTCCCCCAGCATAAAGATGAGCCGTACTTCTTCTCCCGGTTCTAACACAAGTTCCTTCTGCAGGCTTCCGCAATGATTATTGCCCAATTCCAAAGAGCCGCTGCATTTTCCCTGCTCGACTGCAATGGGATTATCCTCCGTCCGGTAAGAACCCAGAAATTTGTCTCTGAGGCAGTCAAATCCATCCGGCGTAAAATTACCGGTAAAGTATTGATATCCAAACTCTTCATAGAACAAATCATGTTCGATAACACCGTCCTCATAGGACGATCCGGCACAGTAAAGGCTCATCTGAAAATTCTGATTATCAATCATCACATGATGAAACGAAAACTCTAAATAAGAAAAGACAGATATTTTTCTTCTTTTGTCTGTCGTGTTCCTTATTTTTACATCCCAGAGTTCCACCGGGTCATCCATAGGAACTACCAGCGTCTGGCTCGCTTCTATCCCTTTGTAACTACACTCATAGGTGGAGTAACTCATACCGTGGCGGCAAGTGTATTTTGCCTCATCGAGCGGCTTTCCAACCGGCTGCCAGGAAATGCTCCAATAATCTCCATCCTCCGCATCCCGCAGATACACATAATGTCCCGGGCGGTCCATCGGAACCGCATTTCCGCGAAAACGCGTCACTCTGTGGTATTCCGGTGATTTGTAAAACATATAGCCGCCGGCAGTATGATTTACTACTACGCACATATCATTCACGCCAAGGTAATTCGTCCATGAAACCGGCAAATCCACACGGTCAATCACATACTCTCTCTTTTGATTATCAAAATGTCCGTACTGCATCTGTTTTCCTTCCCCTTATCATCTTTTTCGTTATCGTACAGGTTCTCCTGTATCTTATTTACATTATAGTTTGCCGAAAAAAAGAACTGTATTGTCAGGTATGGCATAATTTGGATTTTATTGTCTGAATGGATATTAGCGCATAAAAAAGCAGATGCAAATCCAATGCCGGTCTGATTTCCTGACATTAAATTTCGCATCTGCACCTGTTTTTTATGTATCTTTATTCATCTAACAGCATCTGTACACAGCCGTACATACCTGCATCATTTCCAAGCGCCGCTAAAGCAAACTTTGTATTACGGCAGGCATGGAACGCATTTTCCATATAATGCTTCTGAATACTGCTGCTTAAAATTTCTCCCGCTTTGGAAACCCCGCCGCCGATTACGATAATTTCCGGGTTTACCACACAGGCAATATTAGAAAGCGTTGCACCTAAAATCCCGCAGACCTCATCCACCAATCCGAGTGCTACCGCATCCCCTGCCTTTGCTGCGTCAAACACATCCTTTGCCGTCAGATCTTTCATCTGACGCAGACTGGTATCCACAGCAGATTTCGCCAGCTTTCTCTTCGTCACACGGACGATACCGGTAGCGGATGTATACTGCTCTAAACAGCCATACTGCCCGCAGTTGCAAGGCTCAATCTCATCATCGCTAACCGTAATATGACCTATCTCGCCGCCGGCTCCGTCAAATCCTGCCACAATTTTGCCATTCACAATCACGCCGCCGCCGACTCCTGTTCCTAAGGTTACCACAACGACATCCTTACAGCCTTTGGCACCTCCCTGCCACATTTCACCCAATGCAGCTACGTTTGCATCATTTCCAACTTTTACGTTTAAGCCTGTGAAATTTTTAAGTTCCTCTGCGGCATTGACTTCGCCCCATCCGAGATTCACACAGCAGCTTACCACTCCGTCACTTCTGACCGGTCCCGGAACACCAAGCCCGATTCCCTGTACCTCATCCTTGCGAATCCCCTCCTGCGCCAACTTATTGTCCACCGCTAACGCTACATCCGAAAGAATTGACGCTCCGTTATTCTCTGTATTGGTTCTGATTTCCCATTTGTCAATCAGCTTTCCGCTGGTTTCAAAAAAACCAATCTTACAGGTAGTTCCTCCGATATCCACTCCAAATGCGTACTTTTTCATCGTTCCCTCTCCTATATTCGTTATAAATTTATGCTTATGATACCGTTTCCAAAATTATCTGTCAAGCCCTGCTCTGCTTTCGTACAACACATTCCGTACAGCGCCAAAAATGAGGGCGCGAAAAAAAGTGTCCGGAAAGACGCATCGCCTCTCCAGACACTTTTTCATTCTTCACTCTTCCTGAGCGTGATGCAATTACATCATACCCATTCCCGGATTACCCGCAGGCATAGCAGGTGCATCCTCTTTGATATTTGCAACGACAGACTCTGTTGTCAACAATGTCGATGCTACGGATGTCGCATTCTGCAATGCTGTTCTTGTCACTTTCACCGGATCAAGAATTCCTGCCTCAACCATGTCGACATACTCTTCTGTTGCGGCATTGAATCCCATTCCCGCTTTGGATTCTTTTACTTTATTGATGATGACAGCTCCTTCTAATCCTGCGTTTGCAGCAATATAGTAAAGCGGAGCTTCCAGCGCTTTTAAGATCACTTTTGCACCTGTTCTCTCGTCACCCTCCAATGTCTCAGCCAATGCAGCAACCTCTTTTGTCGCATGGATGTAAGCGGAACCGCCTCCTGCAATGATTCCTTCCTCCACGGCTGCTCTTGTCGCATTCAAAGCATCCTCCATGCGGAGTTTTGCCTCTTTCATCTCGGTCTCTGTTGCAGCTCCGACACGAATCACGGCAACACCGCCGGCTAATTTTGCAAGTCTCTCCTGAAGTTTCTCTTTGTCGAACTCGGATGTTGTCTCCTCAATCTGTCCGCGAATCTGTCCGACTCTGGATTTGATTGCGTCCTTATCGCCGGCACCGTCCACGATAACGGTATTCTCCTTCTGGACTTTAACAGATTTTGCGCGTCCTAACTGGTCTAAAGTTGTATCTTTCAGTTCAAGTCCCAAATCGGCGCTGATTACCTGACCGCCTGTTAAGATTGCAATATCTTCAAGCATTGCTTTTCTTCTGTCTCCATATCCCGGAGCTTTCACTGCAACAACGTTAAATGTTCCACGGAGTTTATTAACGATTAATGTAGTCAAAGCTTCCCCTTCGATATCTTCCGCGATAATCAAAAGTCTTGCGCCGGACTGAACAATCTGCTCTAACAGAGGCAGAATCTCCTGAATATTGCTGATTTTCTTGTCTGTGATCAAGATATACGGATCATCTAAGACTGCTTCCATCTTATCCATGTCGGTGCACATATATGCTGAGACATAGCCGCGGTCAAACTGCATACCTTCCACAAGGTCTAACTCTGTCTGCATTGTCTTGCTCTCTTCGATTGTGATAACGCCGTCGTTTGAAACTTTTTCCATCGCATCCGCTACCATGTTGCCGACTTCCTCGTCACCCGCAGAGATGGATGCAACTTTTGCAATCTGGTCTTTTCCTTTAACTTTTGAGGACATCTTCACGATGGCATCCACTGCCGTATCCGTTGCTTTCTTCATACCGCGGCGGAGAATAATCGGGTTCGCGCCCGCTTCTAAGTTCTTCATTCCCTCCTGAATCATCGCCTGCGCTAAAACAGTAGCGGTTGTGGTACCGTCACCAGCAACATCGTTTGTCTTTGTTGCAACTTCTTTTACAAGCTGTGCTCCCATATTTTCGAATGCGTCCTCTAACTCAATCTCTTTTGCGATGGTAACGCCATCGTTTGTGATTAACGGAGCTCCGTAAGATTTGTCTAATACGACATTTCTTCCCTTTGGTCCGATTGTCACTCTCACTGTGTTTGCCAATTTGTCAACGCCAGCGCCTAAAGCTGTTCTGGCCTCTGTTCCGTATTTGATTTCCTTTGCCATGTCAAATTTACCTCACTTTTTCTATTTTATTTCATCTGCGCAGCTATACCCTATTCCACAACTGCCAATATATCATTCTGTCTTACGATGATGAACTCTTCACCGTCAAGTTTTACTTCTGTTCCTGCATATTTTGAATAGATTACTTTCTGTCCTTCTTTCACCTGCATAGTCACTTCTTTTCCGTCTACCATTCCACCCGGTCCAACGGCGATGACTTCTGCCTCCTGTGGTTTCTCCTGTGCACTTCCCGCAAGAATGATACCTGATTTTGTAGTCTCTTCTGCTTCGCACTGTTTTAAAACAACTCTGTCGCTCAATGGTACTAATTTCATTTTGAAATTCCTCCTTCTATTTTCTGTTTCGGATCATTTTCTTTTGTTATTAGCACTCATTTCGTTTGAGTGCTAACCGATAGTCCTATCATAGATATTTCATCCGCAATTCGCAACTTAGTATATTCTCGCCAATCGTAATATTTTC
The DNA here is from genome assembly GCA_964495195.1 of uncultured Roseburia sp. Taxonomy (GTDB): domain Bacteria; phylum Bacillota; class Clostridia; order Lachnospirales; family Lachnospiraceae; genus Roseburia. The sequence goes on along the minus strand of CAZBUW010000003.1, from coordinate 19,324 downwards.
TCTTGTTTTCTTTTATTATCTCTCTTTTTCTCTCATTTTCTTATTTCCATCGATTTCCGATGATTTTATATATTTTTTAGATTCGTCTTGTTCTCCCTCTTTTCACTTGCCACCTCGCGCACTTTTTTGCGTATGGTATCGTTTCCACTCTTCCAAAGAAGCCGTATCGCTTCGTACAAAACTTTCTGTGTCTCCTCCGGAAGATCCGACATTGCTTTGATAATCTCCTGAATCTTTTTCAATTTGCTCTGGAAAAAGTCATCCACCGTGTAAATTTCCGCCGCTTCGAGAACGGAAAATGCCGATTCCACAATCTGCCGGCGCTGGGCTTCATCCAATTGCTCCAGCCAGTTCTTCATCGCCTCATCCAACATCAGGCTCTGCACATTCACATCATCCACATAGACAAAATGATTCTGAAGAACCTCCCACGACATCGGATCGTGCTGCATTGCCCCGCGCTCCATACTCTTTATCACCTTGTATCTGCTGTCATGTTCGAGCAGCAATCCCACGATGGACGACTCCGGCAGAATCCTGCTGATTCGAGCCTCCAGATTCCGATAGGACTCGCTCTCCAGAATCTCTTTCCGAAATCCGGGACCATCGTTGCTGTAAACTGCCACAATCCTGTTCTGTATCTTCGGCAGCGCCATGACTGCCGCGTAGACCGACAGATTTCCTCCCTTGGAATGTCCTCCGATGCGAAGCGGTCTGCTGTTTTTCTCCATCGTCTCATTCAGGTATGCCGCCGCCTTTCTCTGCCCCGGCGTCTCCTCGAGATATCCCATGTTAAAATTCTCATGCCAGCCCACAATCGTGCTGTCCGTACCGCTGTATGCGATAAAAATACTGCCGTCCTGCAAGGTGATGCAGAGCACGGAAAACTGTGACTGCTCCTCCAAATCGATGTCATTGACATACTTTGACAATCGAACTTTTGCAAAACGCGGCGTCTGCGCCATCTTTTTCATGACAAAGGCGGACATCTTCGTCATCGATACTTTTGCGAGGATATCCTCCTCCCGGTTCTTTTGAAAAAACAATTCCGACGCCTCCTCGAGCGAAATCTCTTCCTCTGATTCACGCCCCGGAACAATCCCCTCAAAATCCACGTAGACAAGCTGCGACAAAATGAGATTATCGACCTCATTAAATGGGTCTGCCTCCCAGCTCAAATCTCCCCGCCAATCCAAATAATCCATTACGTTTGCCATAGAATTCCTCCCTGTCTCATGCCATTTTCTATTTCTGTGTTACACAAGGAAAGGGCCCGCTCACACGGGTCCTTTCCAAAAAAGAAGAAGGTTTATGAAAACTTTATTCGAATAAAGTCATTCTCATTCGTTATCTCTCTAATTTAAACTTGGCCACCAAATCATTCATTGAGGACGCCTGTGCCGAAAGTTCTTCGCTCGTAGCGGATGACTCCTCCGCCGTCGCAGAGTTCGCCTGAATTACCTCGGAAATCTGGTTGATGCCTGACTCCGCCTCCTGCATCGCCATCGCCTGGGAATTGATAATCTCACTGAGCTCCTTAGAAGAGTCCGCGATGCTTCTCATTCCTTCCACAACACCTTCAATGGATGCTGCGGCGCGCTCCGCCGCCTTATTGCCTTCCTCAATCTCCTGCAGGGAACCTTCAATCAGCTGGCGCGTATCAATCGCCGACTGTCCGCTCTGCTCCGCCAATTTGCCAATCTGTTCCGCAACGACTGCAAATCCCTTTCCTGCCTCTCCTGCTCTCGCCGCCTCGATTGCCGCATTCAGGGATAGAAGATTGGTCTGGCTTGCGATGCTCTCAATCTCTGAAATAATATTTTCAATCTGATGTGAAGTCTCATTGATGGCGTTCATGGAATCAACCATCGCCTGCATATCGGCACGGCTTCCATCGGCTTCCGCTGCGTAATGCTTCGTCTGCTTGTAGGATTCGTCCACATGTTCCGCCGTCTTGTTGACTCCCTCCGCGATATCTGCAAATGTCGCCTGCAATTCCTCCACGGATGCTGCCTGATCGGTCGCTCCTTCCGCGAGTGCCTGGGAAGCATCCGACAAATTGCCTGCACCGATTGCCACCTGATTCGATGCCTCCTCAATCTGTGTGAGTGTCGCGCTCATCTGCGCTTTCATCTTGCGAACCGCCTGAATCAACAGTTCAAAATCACCTATATATTTTTCCGGCATGCGGCTTCGCACGGTATAATCACCCTCCGCCACCGTTCCTAACATATATCCGGTATCCTCAATAATCGCATCGAGATCGGATGCCATGCGTCTGACCTCCTCAATCATCTCTGCAATCTCATCTTTTGTCTCCACCTCCGGGAATGGTGAGCCGAGATCTCCCTTTGCAAACGTCTTAAACCTCTCGGACAACTGTGCCATTGGAACCGCAATTCCAAGTGCTATCTTCTTTCCAATCTTCTGGGAGGTCATATACACTGCAACCGCCACCACGAGAATCACAACAATCAAAATCCAGCTCACTGCACTCAGTGTGGTGCTCAGGGAATTTCCCTTGTTGACATTAATATCCATCAATTCCAGCATCTTCGCATAAATATCATCATACAGCGGATCTAACTGCTCATATTCCATGTTCTGTGCTTCTAACGACTTTGCACTGTCTGTTGTCGAACCAAGTTCAACCACCTGTTCCTCAAGCTCCCAATACTGCTCTAACTCCGCACAAATCTCATTATAGAGTGCCGACTCCTCCGAGGAGCTGAGCGTCCCGTAGACATCCTGCATATATCCTGCAAACTTCTCTGACATCTCCTGTCTCGCCTGTTTCTCCGCCTGAATTGCATCCTCCGACTGATATCCGATAACTCCTCTTGTCGCACCCTTCGTCTCCGAAAATGCAATCATTGCCTTGCCGATATCCCCCTGTGAAAAACCGTAATTAACCAATGCATACGAATATCGGTTCGACACAATAAACAATGCAATAATTCCAAGAAGAATAGCAATATCCGACAAATAGACAATCCTGCGGAATCCATCTGTCAATCTTTTCTCAATGTGCTGATCCTTCTCTTGATTCACCCTTGATTTTTTTTCTTCTTTTCCCATTTTCCTTCTCCTCCGTGTGGTTGCTAAATATTAATATTATTTTACTCCAATTCTATTTGCAATTCAATCATTTGCGCCGTCGATTTCGTCATTTTCCATCATTTTTCGCAGTTATCTGAAAATTCCGACTATTTACCGCGAAAATGCCGGAACACATCATGCCGGGAAGCCTTACCCGCCAAAATCAGAGGTACAGGGGATACCCCTCCGTCGGAAGGACATAAAAAGAACGTGCCCTCCTTGAAAAAGACACGTTCTTTCTTAATTCTTATTCGCGATGCATCGAAAATGCATTCATATCGTAGTTGTCAAGATTCTCATGGATTCCGCGCTCATCCGCCTGTCCAATGAGAGCCTCCCTGCTCTTCTTTGAAGAGAACTGATCGTTGAAGGAACTCGGTCCTCCGACACATCCGCCGTCGCAGACCATACCCTCGATAAAGTCCTCCGGAAGTCTTCCGGCTTTCAATAAGAGCAGCGCTTTTTTACACTCCGCTGCGCCGTTACACTGGCATACCTTTGCATCAATCTCATCCTCGGACTCTTTTAAGCTCTGCAATACAGCCGCCGTGACACCGCCGGACTGTGCAAATCTCTTACCGTAGACTGAAGACTCCTGATAACTGTTTGCATCCGGTTTTAAGATGACGTTCTTCGCCTTCATGATTGCGCGGATCTCACTGTAAGTCAGAACATAATCCGCATTTCCCTCAATCTGCTGGTCAACCACCTCGGATTTCTTCGCGATACATGGTCCGATAAACACTGTCACTGCCTCCGGGTCTTTTGCCTTCACCATGCGGGATACCGCACACATCGGAGAAACTGTGGTAGAGATGCTGTCGGCGAGTTCCGGATAATGTCTGCGCACCATATTGACAAATGCCGGACAGCAGGAAGTCACTTTCTTCTTGCCCTCCTTGTAGGCTTCCGCCCACTCTTCCGCCTCATATGCCGCCGTCATATCCCCACCGAGTCCGACCTCGATAAATCCTGCGAAACCGAGTTCTTTCATCGCCTGTTTCCAACTGTTCATGGTGATGTCCGCTCCAAACTGTCCCTCCGTTGCAGGAGCTGCCATCGCATAGACTTTCTTTCCGGATTTCAACGCCTCAATCACATCCACGATAAAAGTCTTCGATCCGATCGCACCGAACGGGCAACTGTGGATACATTTTCCACAGCGGATACATTTCTTCTCGTCGATTACGGAGATTCCGTGCTCGTCGTATGTAATCGCATTGACCGGACAACTGTATTTACAAGGTCTCTTTAAATGTGCAATCGCATTGTAAGGACAAGCCTTTGCACACTGTCCGCACTCTTTACATTTTGCAGGGTCGATGTGGGAACGCTCGCGTCCGGCTTCGATTGCGCCAAACTTACATGCGTTGATACATGCCTTTCCAAGACAGTTCTGACAGTTCTCTGTCACCGTATAACTTGAAATCGGGCAGTCCTCGCACGCGGAGCTGATGACCTGAATCACATTGCCGTCATCGACAGGACCCGGCGCCTTTCCCTCTGCCAGTCTCACTCTCTGGCGGATAATCTCACGCTCTTTATAAATACAGCAGCGGAACTGCGGCATCGGGCCAGGAATCAGATCCATTGCTATGTACTCTTTCTTTTCATCCAGTTCACCGGCGAAGGCGAGCTCCGCTACTGCATGGAGTACGTCATGTTTGATTCGAATTACATTTTCGTCAGCATACATCGTATTTTACCTCACTCATCTTTGTTCAGATTAATCGTTAATTTTTTAACTATCTCATACATTATAACTCATATGTATGAAAAATAAAAGTACAGATTATGTTTTTCTTAAAAAACATGGTATATTGCACAAAAAAAGAAGCAAAACGGGCTGTGGAATCCTCCGCATTGCTTCTTTTCTCGTATGTACAAAAATGTGGCTGATGTGTGTTAGTTGTAACTAACTAATAATTATTATAAAAGAGGCCGCCGCTTTTTGCAAGCCCCATCTTCTTCTTTTTTTCTCAATAACAGAATGCCTCGTCCACACGATACCAGTTCTTCCGGTTGATGGCACCGATTTCCTCCAACGTGTTGATCATCCGGTAAACTGTCGCAAATCCGATGTTCTTGTCAATTTTCCCCGCCCTGTAATAAATCTCCTTGCAGCTCGTGCATTCGTTATTTAAGATGACATCCAGCAAAATAAGCCTCTGCTGGGTAATCCTGCACCCGTTCTCCCGGAGCTGGCGGATAATCTGCTCCTTCTGTCCTTCCCTTTTCTCCTTCTGCGTCTCCATCTGATTTTCCATGCGTGATTCTCCTCTCCCTTTCTTTTTGATATGCGATTGCAAAACTCTAATTTTTTCATAAGGCGTTGTACAATACAGACATATTCTCGCAGGGTACTTTGGAGCCGTCGGTACTTAGGTGCCGTATTCCGGCACCTTATGTACCGCTACGAGCGACAAGTAGCAAGCGCGTGCCCTGCGGGATATTGTCTGTATTGCACAACGGACAATGAGAAAAACAGAGTTTCGCAATCGCATATTTTTAATTTGTTATTTACATGGGTTAGTTTAAACTAACCCATGCTGTTTGTCAATAACTTTTGTAAAAAGATTTGATCTGACAAGAGTTAAATTGCCTTCACGCAGCTTGAAAATTTCTGTTTTGCGCTCTCCACCTTTTTCTCCTCGGCCTCCGGCGTCGGGTAGAGTCCTCTCGTGTGCATCATCTCAAACACGTCCTGCTGGATGCTGTGCTCCTGCTCTAAGCAGTGTAAGATGGCATCTCTGACATTTGTGTGAACACACTCGTTCGCAAATGTGTTGTAATGATCTGTCGCGGTCTTCTCCGCCGTCAAAGCGTCCGCTAAGATTTCTTTTTCACTGTAAATCTCCTGCATATTGTTCCCGTCCTTTCTCAATCTGACATTCTCTAGCGAAGCTGCGCATAAAGAGAATTGAAGTGTCCCTGATGTTTGTCTGAAATCTCCGTAAATTTTGCACTGATCTCCGGATCTGTGCTGTGCTGCGCGAGCATCTTGAATTTCTTGATTAAAAGCTCCTCCTCCGTCAGAAGATCATTCAGGGCGGATAACTCTTTTTCTGAAATCTGCTGTGCCATAATTTCTCCTTTCTTTTCCCCCGGCGGCACCTTTTGCCGCCCGTATTGTATCACCGAACATGACACTCTTATTCTTTGAAAGAAAGAGAAAATTATGCATTTTTAAGAAAAATTCATGCAGGCTAAATACCGTTCCCCGAACTTCAGGTTCTGTGCGAGATTCTGCTCCTCTATCCGGCGGGCAATCGCCGCAGTCCGCTCTCGTCCGCTGTCGCAGACGAGACTCCGCATCGCCCCCTTTAAGGACGAGTTGCCGAGAGGTACGGTGCGCCCTTTCCATTCCTGCGGTATCATGCCGAGCCGGATGGCGGTCTCCTCCCTCATCTGACAGCCGAATCCGCCCGCTAAATAGATCTTATCCACCCTGTCCGGCGTAATCCCGCTCTCCTCCGTCAGCAGCTCGATTCCGGCACGGATGGCAGCCTTCGCCATCTGCACCTGACGGATATCGCTCTGGGTAAACGCAATTCCATTTACAATTATAATTTGATTCTCTCCGCCTGTGAAAGTGCCGTATGCATCAATCAATCCAATGCGAAGCAGTTCCGCGACAATCTCTAGGACACCGCTCCCGCAGATGCCGATGGGTGTCCTTTTCCCGATGGTCTCATAGCGCACCCGACCATCCTCGATGTGCACATGGCTGATAGCGCCCGGCACCCCCGGAACGCCGCAGGTGATATTTCCCGCCTCAAGCGCCGGTCCAGCCGCCACGGAGGTCGCTTTCATCCCGCCTCCTCCGCCGATGACCATCTCGCCATTTGTGCCGAGGTCTAGAAGCATCGCCGTGCTGCCGCAGTCTGCCATGCCGCTCTCATACACCCCCGAGACGATGTCCCCTCCGATAAAAGCGGATACGCCCGGCATAAAACTCACGATTGCTTCGCTCTCCGCCGTTCCAAACACCTGCTCAAAAGTCTGGTCCTTCGGCGCTAACTGTTCTGTCAGAAAAGGATAGCAGCCGAGGTTTTTGCAGGAATAGCCGAGCAGGAGATGCTGCATGGTCGTATTTCCCGAGATTGCGACCCGCCTCACTTTCGGGAGTGCGGAATTTTGCTTCCGTACTAATCTGCGGCATCCCGCAAGGATATCATCCCTCAGCATTCTCTGCAGCTCGCCCGCTTTTCCGTCGTTGGCGGAGGCGATGCGCGAGAGCACATCCATCCCGTAGATTCTCCCGCTGTTCACACAGCTCTCACTGCCACAGATTCTCCCTGTCCCGCTGTCAAAAAAAGCAATTGCAATTGTAGTTGTCCCAATGTCGACGGCAAGGCTGTCACCGGATATGTTTTCGTCCGGTTCTTCATCTGCACGCGAACTCCCGCTTATGTCTGAACTCTCCACCGTGAGAATTTTCATCTCCCCCGGCAGGGTCTCTCCCACCTCCACGACGGCGTCCCCGCTCCAGCCGCAGCAGCACGCGAGCCTCCAGCCCGCCAAAAGCTCTTCCTCCGTAAAAAAGGAGATCTCCGCCGCTTTCGGATCCGGTGCTCCCGCGCAGAACCGGACACGGCATTTCCCGCAACGCCCCCTTCCACCGCAGGCTCCCTCAAATGTGATTCCATGCTCCGCCAAAAGTTCGTAGCAGTTCTTCTCCCCGCTGTGTTCGAGCCTGATTTCTCTCTTTCCCACCTGCCTGATGGATAAGTGCATCCACATCTCCCTCCTCACTTTCTCATTCTCCGCTCCTATGCTTTCGCATCACACAATCCGCCTTACCGCAATCCGCACAATTGTGTTCCACATTGAGACAATTTTCATCATTTCCATACTCGTAAAATATCAGCATGCTCTTCTCCGGCACAAGCATCGACCCGCTCGTTATTTTCACGGGGAGTGGATCTCCTCCTCCGATTGCCGCGAGCATCGCCTCCTGCACCTGAAACGAATAGTCCCCCGGCGCCTCGAGCCGACCGGCAATTCCCCTGCGCTTTTTGCGGCAGAGTTCCCTTATCCGCTCCTGCAGCTGTTCGTCCATCTGAAACATCAGCTGGCTCGCCAGGCAGTCGAGCAGATAGACTTCCTCCATATCCCCTTCCTTAAGTGTTTCCATTTTTCTCGTAACTTCACCGCCTAAGGTAAAAAGACAGGCCAACCCGCTTCTCCCCTCCGAAAACTCTATCTCCCGTATAAAAGCCTGCGGGTACCAGATTCCTAAATTCTCTTTCCAGAGCCGCTGTAAAGTGTCCCGCCAGCCCGGATAGACAGGATTTTTCTTTGTACAGCCCGCGAGATGCAGCACGCGCTCCGTCTCAAGCCACAATCGAAAATTCCTGACATTGATTCGTTCACTTCCCATGTTCTCTCCCGTCATCGCAACAAGTTCTCCGTTTAAAAACAAGCCTTACCGCAGATTGCAGCAAGACTTGCTCTTATATTTCTCAAATTTTGATACAACATTTCAAGGTGCGGAACAATTCCACGTGGTCCACCGGTTTCGCAAGGTGCCCGTTCATGCCCGCCTCCAAAGATTTTCTGACATCCTCCTGAAAAGCATTTGCTGTCATCGCAATAATCGGCGTCAGTTTGGCGTCCGTTCTGTCGATGGCGCGAATCTTGCGGGTCGCCTCGAGTCCGTCCATGACCGGCATCAGAATGTCCATGAGTACAACATCATACGCACCCTCCGGCCCCTCCTCGAACTTTTTGACTCCCTCGAGTCCGTTCTTCGCACAGGTCACAATCATGCCCTTTTTCTCCAGAAGACGTTTTGCAATCTGCATATTAATCGGATGATCTTCACAGAGCAGTACCTTCTTGCCCTTCAACAATGAATCATCGATATCTGCCTCCTGCTCCTCCTTCTTAGCCGGATTCGTGCAGACCTCCGTCTCAAGCTCCACCACAAACTCACTTCCGTGACCGGTTTCGCTCTCCACGGTAATCTCTCCTCCCATCAGACTGACCAGATTCTTTACGATTGCAAGCCCCAGACCGGTACCCAGGATTTCCTCCGTCTGTTTCTCCTGCGAGAACGGCTCGAAAATGTGTTTCTTAAATTCATCCCCGATTCCGATTCCGTTGTCCCTGACGATAAATTGAATCTTGACAATGCTGTCCTTCCTTGCAATATGTCGGATGACAAACGTCACCTTTCCACCCGGAGGCGTAAATTTTACCGCATTTGACAGCAGGTTGAACAAAATCTGATTCATGCGGAGTTTGTCGAACTGCACACAGTCGCAGACTAAATCCTCCGTTTTAATCTCAAAATTGACGTCCTTCGAGTAACACAGCGGACGAATCAGCGTGTCAATCTCCTTTAGCATCTCTTCGAGCGGATACGGCTCTCTCTTGATTGTGACAGAACCGCTCTCAATCTTTGTCATATCTAAGATATCATTGATCAGACCAAGCAAAAACTGGCTGGAACTGTCAATCTTGTTCAGGTAGTCGAGCATGACCTCCGGATGGTCGAGTTCATCCTTCGCCAATGTTGTCAGACCGATGATTCCGTTCATCGGTGTGCGGATATCATGGCTCATGCGGGACAAAAATTCGGTCTTGGCAAGACTCGCTTTTTTCGCATCGCCCAGCGCATGAGAGAGTTTCTCAAGCTGCATCTGCTCCTGCTCATAGACATCCGTCACATCGCTGCGGCTGATAAGCACAGTCTCCCTCGTATCATCCAGATAACAGTATTGCAGTTTTTTCTGCCTCCGGCTGCCATCCGCCTCCTGAATTCCAAACATACACTGATAGCTGCCCTCCTCGTCTAAATGTTTCCGGATGGTCTCTAATTTTGTCGCCTCGAGTGCATATTCCTGTTCCTCCGGAGGGACAATCTTCGGAATCATCTCCTCCATACCCATGCGGTAATCCTTGTAGCGGTATACGATTGTGTCCTCCTCGCCCTTTTTGATCTTGTACATCTTAAAGGTTCCCTTTTTCATATAGAGGATTGCCAGATAATCGTACTCAAAATTCGTAATCTGTGAAATGATGTTCTGCTCCATCACAATCGGTGTGATATCGTAGGTGTATGAAAACGCCACCAGTTCCTCCGTCTCCGGATGCTGGAATGTTCTGATTCGCGTGGATGTCCAGATTGTATCCTGCTCCTCGCGCCGGCGCTGATATTCATAGGATACCGTCGTGATGCCCTCGGTAAACTCCCGTATCAGTACTTCCCGCTGAAACATCCGCTCAATCTGGCTGCGGTCCTCCTGATGCACTGCCAGGGCGCTGACTTTTGTTACGAACCCGTCATAACTGTCAATCTCCGACAGCGCAAGTGCACTCTGGCTTCTCGGGATATAATATTCAACTGTATTTGTATTTAGATTGTATCTTCCCTTTGCAATAAGGTTGTCATCATTGATGTCATTGCTGAAACGAAGCTGTTCTAAATATAATTTTTCAACTTTCTTCTGTGCGTCAATACAGAACGAAGTTCCGATAATCTTAGAGCGCTGCCCCTTCTCATCGTAACTTGCAAACATGCGGATGCGGTACCAGTGATCTTCCCCCTGAATGTGGAATCTCACATCACATTCTCCGGTGTCCTCCCCCTTCTCGACACGCTCAAATGTATTCTTTAGTTTGTCAATCTCCTCTTTCGACTCAATCCCCCTGCATATGTAATCTTTTGACCAATTGTAAATCACCCGCGGGAGACCTGTCTCCTCTGCAAACTTCCGGTCGATTACCATCTTATTCTCATCCGGATAATAGACCCACAGTTTTATCGTAGAGTACCCGATTGCCTCCATCAGAGTCTTCTCGTTGTCCTCCATCTTCTTCATTAGTAACTGATTTTTCCTGTTTCCATTCATCAAATTCAGTATCATCAAAAGCAACAGAAACAGAATCACAAGAAATGCCGTTCCCAATACCCATTCCATTTTTTGCTTTCCTCCGTTTTTCTATGTGCCTCTCACATTATACCAAATTTTTCAATTTTACAATACGTTTTTTTCAGGATTCGTCATTTTTATCATAATCCTCTAAAAAATGATGGACAACTCCATTTTTTTTATATGCGATAATCGTGCTTAAATTCACATTTTCGACACTTTTAAAGATATTTCCCTCAATGTAGGGGTTGACCTTTTTCAGGTCGCGGATCAGTTTCTTAATCTCGAGTCGCTTCGACGCGGAGGTCCCGTCCTCATTGCAGCTGCTGCACGTCTCCGTAAAATGGCAGGCGCACTGCAAAAAATTCAGATGATTGTAATCCCGCCAATGCCTGATGTCATCCTCTCGCACAAGGTAGAGCGGCCGGATCAGCTCCATCCCCTCAAAGTTCGTGCTGTGGAGTTTTGGCATCATGGTCTGTATCTGCGCGCCGTACAGCATTCCCATCAAAATCGTCTCAATCACATCATCGTAATGATGCCCGAGCGCAATCTTGTTGCAGCCGAGCTCCTTCGCCTTGCTGTACAGATACCCCCTTCTCATCCTCGCACACAGATAGCACGGGGATTTTTCGACCTCATAGACCGCATCGAAGATTTCCGTCTCGAAAATGGTAATTGGGATGTCCATCATTTTCGCATTCGTCTCAATCAGTCTCCGGTTCATCTCGTTATACCCCGGGTCCATCACCAGAAAAACAAGGTCGAACTGAAATTTATTGTGGCGCTTCAATTCCTGAAAGCACTTCGCCATCAGCATGGAATCTTTTCCGCCCGAGATGCAGACCGCGACCTTATCGCCCTCCTGCAGCATCTCATACTGGTTGATTGCTTTGGCAAAACGGCTGAAAATCTGCTTGTGGAACTTTTTGCGGATACTCTTCTCAATCTCCGCCGCGCGCTCCTCCCCGCTTTCCGCCGGGCACTCTGCCGTCTCCATCTGCCCCAGGAGCCACGCGTTGTAACCGCCCTCCATATTGTAGGCGAGATACCCCAGACGCACCAGCTCCTCAACAATTTTTGCACTTGCACTCCCCGTCTTGCAAAAGACGCAAATTGGCTCCTCCCTGCCAAAATCCGTACATTTTTCCTCTATTTCCGCCCCCGCACACTGCACTGCCCCGGGTACCGTTCCATACTGATAAGACGCCTCGTCGCGGCAGTCTAACAAGCGGTACCTCTCTATCTCCTGCAATTGCTTCCATGTGATGGTCGAACCATTTTCAAATTTCATAATAAAAAGCCTTTCCATGATATCCTACTAAGTTTGTATGTAATCCTTATGAAGAATATCTCATGGAAAGGCTTTTGTCAAGCGCCCCTGCGCCTACCTAATCTCTCTTTTTTTCCCCGCAGCAAAAAGGAACATTCCAAATGCCAAAATTCCAAGCGCAATTGGAATATTTTGCGCATTGCAATCCGAGGTCTCCGCTGCCGCTGTCCCCGCATTCTCCACCGCAAAGATAAACGTGCTGAAATGGTCCGTCCAGAATGTGAGCTTGCCGTCTTTGACCGTCGTCTCACATGGCGTGAGTGTTCCGTCGTCATTTAAGCGGTATACCGTCAGTTTCTGTCCGTCCGGAATTGTGAGTTCCTGCGGCAGCGGCATCGTCACTGACACCATGCCGTCCAACTCGTGGATCGCAACGTTTTGCGCATCCAGCAGATCGATCTCGTACACAATATAACTACAATCATTTTCCAGATACTTTTCTACTGCCGCACTTGCCTTTGCATATTCCACACTTCCCGCTTTCACCTGTTCAACCGTAACATCCGCACCTGCAGGCAAAATGCCGTCGGCGCCCTGCAGAATCACTCCCGCTGCACTGCTGCTCACCAAAGTACTCGCCGATTCCTCCGGCAGGGTCACCGTTCCCGTTATCTCCTCCGTCTCCTCCGGCTCTTCCGTCTCTTCCGGTTCTTCCGTGTCCTCCGATTCTTCCGTCTCCTCCGGTTCCTCTGTCTCCTCCGTCTCCTCCGGCTCTTCCGGTTCTTCTGTCTCCTCCGGCTCCGTCGGCTCGTCCGGTTCCGTCGGCTCGTCTGCCGTTTCAAACCTTGCCTCCACCGTCACATTTTTTCCAACGGTAAGCGCAATCGTCTCCTCCGTTCCGATACAGATATCCCCGATATACCAGCCGGCGAAGGCAGCTCCCTCATCAGCGCCCGCTGAAAGCGTTGCCTGATTCGAATGTGCACTTCCCTCCGCACTTCCGCTTCCAACGGCTTGTGCCTTAATCTGAACCGGCGAGATGTGAAGATTTTTCACCGTACAGAGCTCGCTCCACCAATATGCCTTCTCCGCCTGCCCCACGCCGTAGGCGAGCTGGTCGCATTCACTGATATAATTTAACAGCTCCTCATAATCCGCCCCCGAGCTATTCTCGGCTGTCGCAATCTTCTCCCCGTTGACGCTCATGGAGATTCCGTCTCTTGTCATGCCAATCGAGACCGTCACTTCCTCCCCCGGCTCAATCCCAAGGTCTGTGGCTGCATTGCAGCCTCCTGCTCCCGGCTGATTGATATCAATCCAGTTTCCGGCGCCGTCGTTAAAACAGATATATGGTGCGCTCTGGAAGGAAACGCGCCCACCCGTCGCACTGTTGTAGAAACTAAAGATTCCGTCCCATCCGTTTTTCGCTGCATCCTCTGACCAGATCATCGTATAATCCACATAAAGCTGATCGAACTGTACGCCATAATAAGGATTCTCTGTCACCTCACAGTCCGAGGTGGAAGTAAGTTCATATTCCTCCTTGTCAAAAGGCTCCGACTCCATTTTTTTCCCGGTGATGGAGACATCTGTCAACGTGCACAGCTCTGTGTTCCAATAGGAAGTCTCAGCTGCTCCGACGCCCCAGCTGAACTGATCTGCCGCTGCAATCGCCTTTAAAACAGACTTCGCCGTGCACCCGGAATCCACGACAGACACCGGGATTTTAATTCCCTCCAGGTACATTGCGACTTCCTCTGATGTAATTACAATTGTAAAATTATACGATTTCCCAGCTTCGAGATTGTATGCCGTCAGTGCGTTTGTTCCCTCGTCCGCCGGCCGGTTGACATCCATCCAACTGCCCGCCGCATCGTTAAAACAGAGATATGGCGCCGTCTGGAAGGACACTCTCGCACCTGTGGAGCTGTTATAAAAACTAAAGATTCCATCCCACCCATTCTTTGCCGCGGCCTCGTCAAATGAGACCGTATAATCCACCGTCACCGCATCAAACTCCGCGTGATAGAACGGGTTGTGAATAAAGGCGAGATCGGCATTGGTCTCTAAGCTGATCTCATCCGCCGTAATTTCAGGATTCTCCACAACCTCATCCGCCGCGGACTCATCCTTTGGTCCCACCGTGCAGACCACGTTTTCAATCGTGACATTCGCCTCGTCGTACCCTGCCGCAGACCACCAGGAACCGAAGCCAAAATAGAGGGAATCCGCCGACTGACTAAGCCAGTCTAAAACTTTTTGATAGCTTGTGATGGACGCGGCCCCGTTCTCCGTCGCCGTAATCGCCTCCGTATATGCAGTCTCCCCATCAACGCTCACAGAGAATCCTTTCCGGTTCAGATTGACCGCCACGTGGGCTGCCTCCCCGATATAATCCTCCACAAGACCGTAGTTCTTCATATTGGCATCAAAATAACTGCCCCCGGCATTGTAACCGAGATAGGAACCCGGCGTAAAATAGAGTCTTCCATTCGTTCCCCCATCCGCTAAGAAAGAGAAAATCGTTCCCAGAACATGCACCTCTCCGGTCGCCTCCACGTCGAACTCGATCGTCACTCCGCCGGAGAGGTCTAACCCATAGTTTGTTCCACAGTAAAATGGATTGTCCACGGAGAGGCTTCCGTCTAAACACTTCGACAGATCCTGCTTTTCATCTGTAAAACAGGTTCCAGTCACGATGGAATCCGTGCTGTTTTGCACTTCCGCCTTCACCGTCACCCGGTACTCTTTTTCAAAATAGTAATCCCCCTTGCTGATTGTCTCTGTCAGCGTGACTGTCGTATCCTCCTGCGGGATTGTCACTGCACCTTCGTCCGTGAGAACCGCCTGATTGTCCGAGGACCAGGATATCACCGCCCCATTCAGCCCCTCCGTCGGAAGCGTCAGATCTGCATATGTATTCTGCGGAATCAGAATGCTTTTGTCCGCGGCATTCTGTGCCACTACGGCGTCATCGGCCGGCTCTCCGGAACCCCAGACGCAGAGTCCGCTCTCACTCACGACCGTAAAACACATTGTCGTGACATTGCTTCCGTCGATGACCTGCTCCGTAAAGACACCGCGGTACGTCGTACCATCCAGCGTAATCTGCGCATAAGGCGTCCCCTCTGTCATACTCCAGCTTCCCGTCCTGTCCCCCGTCACTGTTCCATCCCCGTTCAAGGTAACGGAAACCGGCGTCTCATAGGCGAGATCCGCATAGTCAATCTGATACTCATGTGTGATGACATCATAGCTTCCCACGACAGCATCCCTGTCGTACCCCTCATCGGAAATCGTCTCCCCGGAGTATTCATACGGAGCCGCCACAAGCCATCCGTCCTCGTTTACAAAAAGCTGGTGCACACGGACTTCGTGGGATGCCGTTCCGTCGGCAAACTTTGTGTGGTAGACCAGATAGGCTTTTCCGTCCGAATCCACCAAAACAGAGTTGTGTCCCTGCGCCACTTCCGCCATATCCATCGTATTCCACTTATAATTTCCCATAATCTTTTCGCCGTAATAGTTTTCTGTGTTACTACCATTGTAGTTCATTATGTATTTCGAATAGATGGCACTGTTTCCTTTGCTGTCGACATAAGGTCCGTCCGGCGTCTCCGAGCGGAATACTCTCATATTATATCCGCCCTCCGGGGAATAGAATCCATACGAGACAAACAGATAATAATACTCCCCGATGTGTTCAATGTATGGCCCCTCGCCGGATACATAGTATCCGCCCGCAATTTTTTTCCCGAAATAAGGGTCCGACGTCATAGAGGCGCCAAGTGCATCATAGGTATCCTCGTAGGCGATTGTGTAATCGCGCAGCCCCGTATTTTCATCCAGTTCGAGCAGATAGATTCCGCCCGACCAGGAACCGTAGGTCATCCAGAGTTTTCCATCCTCATCATAAAAAACGGCCGGATCGATTGCGTGCGGATAATACTCTCCCCAGCTCGAATCTGCAATTTTCTGATAGCGCTCCGGCAATTCCTCCATCTCCCCAAGCACGAGCTCTAAGTCGGTGTCGTGGTATGATTTTGAAGAATCCGCAGTGGAAAAACCGGTAAAAACGACCGGCCCCTGATAGACATAAGGTCCCTCGATTTCATCCGCAGTCAGGAGGATGATACTCGAATTCCACTTTGCACCGTTTAGGCTCAAATACATGCACCATTTTCCCATTGCTTCATTATAAATAACATCCGGCGCCCACATATTTCCCTGCACGGTATTGTCGGAAATCCATGCCGCCGCATCGTAGGTTCCAAAATCCACCGCCGCGACCGTTCCGTCGCTCTTTAAGACAGTTACCTGCCCCGTATATGCGTTGCGGGTGAATGCATTTTCATAGGAAACAATCTCCCCCTCCGCATTTCCAAACAGCGTGCTGTCTGTCGACTCCCCCGTGACCGAGGTCCAATTCTTAAGATCGGATGATTTCGACACTCCCATATGGGAGCCGAACACATAGTAGTTTTCCTCACCCGCTTTCACAATTGACGGATCGTGGACGCTCGTGCGCTCCACCGACGCCTTTCCGGTCAGCCGCTCCACATCCTCCTCCGTCAGGCGGATCGAAGCCGCACCGCTCTCCTTCGCAGACAGCGCCACCAGACTTCCATTTCCCCATAGGCTGCTGACAACCACTGCCGCCGCGAGTACGATTGAAAAACCTCTTTTCATTGTAAAATCCTCCCTTTCACATGTTTCGATTTTGTACTCCAATCTAGACATTATCACATTTTTACATGGTTGTCATCATTTCTTTTATATTTTGTTAAAATATTTTATATTTTATTCAATATTTTGTCTAATTTAACAACTGTGCAGGAGGGATTTCCAGACTTTTTTAGATGTTATCACATTTTCCAACTAATTTTTGTAAAATAATTTATAAGTTGCAAAACATATTTTTGCTTAAAAAGGCACAGAAAAAAGGACCGGAGACAAGTTCTCACTCTCTTGTCACAGATCCCTTCTCCGCCAGCATCCCCGTCTTTAAGGAACATGCCGGCAATTACTTGATTTTTTTCATTTTTCCTCTGGCGCATAAATACATGTACTGCACATACCGAAACGCTTATGTTGTATTATACTTTGTTAATTCAACGTTGTAAAATAACAAATAGTAATGGGAGCCATAACACCAGGGCATATTCTCACTTTGCTCCCCAAGGCGCGTCTCAGTGTTTCTTTTGGTCGCCGAATTTTTTCTTCAGCGCCCGCTCCGTCGGTATGATTGGAATCAGAAGCAGCACGACCTGTACACCGCATAAAATCCCCCCGCCTTTTCCAATCTCCTCGACCTGTCCGCCGAGAAGCGGCAGCATCCCCACCACGGATACGACCAAAAGACCGATTCCCTCATAGAACCAAATCTTTCCAAAGTAAGTCTGCGCAAAGAGCCACGCTTCCTGGCTCGCTCTTGAACGGGAAGTGCGGTATCCGTAGACTGCATTGATATCCTTCGGCGGATACTTCCACAGAATGTGACCGAATAAAATCATCAGAATCGGTATGAGCGCATTCATCCATACCATAAAAATCCAAAATCCCATCGTCATCCCCTCGTCACTTCTTCACATACATTTTCTCCAGATGGAGATGGTATAAAATCATCACAATAATTCCGCCACACATTACCGCGCAGTTGACAAGAACTGCTGCCAGCCCGCTTCCAAACGGCAGCATGACAAGAAATGAGCCCGGCATACTGATACCGTAGATAATCCACATCCATCCGTGTTTTCTGTTGTAGGCTTTTACATCCGTGATTTTCTCCTCCGGCGGAGGCGCAATACCGCTCCAGAATCCCACGGGACGACGGCTTTTTAACTGCACGATTCCAATTACAATCATAATCAGTGCGCACCACGACACAATCACTAAGTAGACGATTGCTTCCACCACATCCATCGACAATCCCTCCTATCTCATGTAGATTCCCGCAAGCCGCATTTCTTCATCGAAGGATAGGGTGTAGACAACGCTGACATTCTCATAGGATGCGCTCATCTGCACAACGGCAAACTTCTGTCCCTGCTGCGTCACCTCCACCGCCTCCTCATAGGTATATCGCAAAAAAGCGCCGAACTCTTTGCTCACCATATCCTTCGCCTTGTCAAGTTCGCCATCCGCAAGCACTTCGGCGAGCTGCTCCGTCATGTAATCCTCCAGCGCCTCATAGTCTTCCTCATCCAGCAGCGCAATCACAGACTCCGCCTCCGACAGCACTTCCTTCCGGTCAAAAATCCGGCTGTCCGCGATGTCCTTCGTCTTTGGAACCGCCCAGTAGATTAGCAATGCCAGGAGGACTATCACAGCAGCCACGGCTGCAATCACGATTCCTCTCTTCTTTCTGCGCCTTCTCCTTCGCTCCTCCTTCTTCTCAATCTCGCTAAAATTATCGTTAAATTCTTTTGCGACCTCCTCCGGCTCTCCCAGCTCTTTCAGGACTTCTTCCAATGACCTTCCCTCTTCCATCGCACCCGCGATATCCGACTCCATCTGCAATATAATCTCCTTTTTTTTGGAGGGTTCACAGCATAAATTTTTTGCCACCTTTTTCGTATAATCTTCCATCTTCATCCTTTTGTCTCCTCCTTTAAAATCTGATTTACATTTGCAGAGAATGTCTCCCAAAGCTGAATTGTCTCCGCCAGCGTCTCACATCCCTTCTCCGTAATCCGGTAATATTTCTTAGAGACCTCTTTTCCTCCCGGCGTACTCCAGTAATATGTGACAAGTCCGTCCTCCTCCATCCGGTACAGAATCGGATAGAGAGTTCCCTCCTTCATGGAAAACATCCCATCTCCAACATCTTTCAATTCCGTGATAATCTGATATCCGTATTTTTCTTCCTTCGAGAGCAGCTTTAGGACTAAAATCTCAAGCACTCCCTTTTTCATCTGCTTTTCATATTTTAAATTCAATTTATCACCTCAAAGCATTTAGTATTACTAAATACATTTTAATACAATGATATTAGGATGTCAACCTCTTCATCATAAAATTTAGGGTTGTTTCACGAAGGCCTATCAGTTAATGTTTTGATCTTGTGGCTCAC
>CAZBUW010000002.1:0-84888 GCA_964495195.1 uncultured Roseburia sp. | reverse complement strand
ATCTGTACACCTCCAACCGTCAATATTGTTCTTGTTCAAAATTGTGAATGAATCTGCATCAAAGCCGGACACGGACAGTTCAATGCAAACATACTAGATTATCTTAGGATAAGAATCGTTTTTTGTCAATACATATTTTGAAAAAAAATGCAAAAAATAGAGGAAGAAACTTGTTGGAGGAAGAAAATGTATCAAGTAAGAACAGATTTGGCATTAGAGGAACAGGAGAAGATTCAGGAGGGCAAAGGGGAGGTCAAGGGAGTCAGTTTTTTGGAGGAAACTCTGGCGGAAGGACTTGTGATAAGTACCGTTGTAATTGAGACGGAGAACGGTGCGAAGCAGATGAACAAGCCCAAGGGAACCTACATTACCATCGAGGCGGAGGAGATGGCGGAGGAGGACGAGGGATACCACCGGGAGATCTCCGAGCAGCTCGCCAAGGTCATAAAGCGTCTGATTCCTAAGAAAAAGGAGGACTATGAGGTCTTAGTCGTGGGGTTGGGAAACCGTGAGGTCACACCGGATTCCTTAGGCCCCCGTGTGGTGGATAATCTTTTTATCACCAGACATGTCATCAAGGAATACGGGAAATATGCGTTCGGCAGGGAAAAAATTCCGCATATCAGCAGCATTGTGCCGGGGGTCATGGCACAGACCGGAATGGAGAGCTTAGAGATTATCCACGGCATTATAAAGGAGACAAAGCCGGATTTTATCATTGTCATTGATGCGCTGGCAGCGCGCAGCACGAGGCGGCTCAACCGCACGATACAGGTCACGGATACCGGTATCAATCCGGGGAGTGGCGTGGGCAATCACAGGCACGGTCTCGATGAGAAAAGTCTCGGTATTCCGGTCATCTCCATCGGAGTGCCGACTGTGGTAGACGCAGCTACAATTGTAAATGATACGATGAGCAATCTCATCATGGCGATGTCCCAGAGCGACCACTTGAAAACAATCGGCGCATCCCTTGACAAATTGAATGATGCCGAAAAGTACGAACTGATCCGGGAGCTGCTTTCACCGCATTTAAACGCGATGTTCGTCACCCCGAAGGATATCGATGAATCGGTCAAACGGCTGAGTTTTACCATCTCGGAGGCGCTCAACATTGCGTTCGACCTCGGGGATGTGTGGAAGGATGAATAAAAGAGTCATAAGATGTGACAGACGGGCATATAGTATACTATGTATTTCAAAATAAAAAAAAGAAGACGGCAAAAGACAGGCATCGGCATAGGAATTGCGGCTCTTATCGCCTGTCTTTTGCTTTGGACAAGAGGAATTTCAGACAATTTTTTTATAGTGCTGCTAGATGAAATCGGGGAGGAGACCGGGACAAATTTTTATGAAAAGATTTTGCAGATTTACATGCCAAATGTTGTCTGCGAGGCGAAGGGACAGAAGCAGGAGACGATTGCAGAGTATTTTGTCAACGTGTTCTTTCCACTGAATTCCTATGTGGATGAGGCGCAGAATTATGAGACGCAGGTGGAGAGTGTCCTCTCCTACGAGGCGATTCTGCACAGGGAAGGGACAGATGAATACATACCGGAGGAAAATATCCCTGCGGAGGACACACAGCCGGAGACAGAGCAGGAGGCGGCGGGGGAACAGGTGGAGAGCGGGCAGGAGGCAGGCGCCCCAATCCAGCCTGAAACGCCGTCTGTGGCGTCTGCTGCAGCGACAGAGAAAGCAGTGATTTTTCCGAGGGAGAAGCTTTGCGATTTTGATTATCTGTTACAAAACTTTTACAGCGTGGACAGTACAACTACAATTGACAGCAATAAACTGAACGTGGAAGCTATGCTGGGGATGGACATGTCCATAACGCACGGGGCGGAGTCACCGCAGATTCTGATCTATCACACCCATTCACAGGAGGGATATGCGGATTCGACACCTGGGGATGCGAATACCTCTGTGGTCGCAGTCGGAGAGTATCTGGCGCAGATTTTGCGCGAACAATATGGTTACAATGTCATTCATGATACAGGAGGATATGATGTGGAGGACAGAGATAATGCCTATACGGTGGCGGGACCGGCGGTCGAGCAGATTCTGGCATCCAATCCATCCATCGAGGTCATCATCGATCTGCACAGGGATGGAGTCGCCGGCACGGACAAGACAATTACAAATATAAACGGAAACGATATGGCAAAGATTATGTTTTTTAACGGGTTGAGCTACACGACCTCACAGGGGGAGATCGCCTATCTGGCGAACCCGAACCTTGCGGGCAATCTGGCATTCTCGTTTCGCATGCAGCTTTTAGCGGCAGAGTATTACCCGGATTACAGTAAAAAAATTTATCTCAAAGGTTACCGTTACAATATGCATTATCTCCCGAAATGTACGTTGGTGGAGGTCGGCAACCAGAACAATACATTCGCCGAGGCAAAAAACGCAATGGTTCCGCTGGCGGATGTGTTAAACAGAGTACTCCACAATGAGTAGCATCGCCGCAATGAGCAGCGGGCTAATCCTCTTCCTTTTTGGACAATTTTGTGCTATACTCGCCTTGTATATTAGGAAAAATGAGGTGGAGTACATTGGAGTATTTATTACAGACAGACGGCAATATTTTATTGTGGATTCAGGAGCATGTGAGGAATGATGTCCTGACGCCGGTTTTTAAATTTATTACGACAACGGGAAATGCGGGGATGATCTGGATTGCAATCACGCTGCTTTTACTTCTCCTGCCAAAGACGAGGAGACAGGGGATTCTGGTTGCATGTTCACTGCTCGGTTCCCTTTTGGTGAACAACATTCTGCTCAAGAATATTGTGGCGCGCGTCAGACCGTATGAGGTTGTGGACGGGCTGGAACTTCTCGTCAGAAAGGCGACGGACTGGTCTTTTCCATCCGGTCATACGGGAAGTTCCTTTGCTGCTGCGGTCATGATGTTTCTTGTACTGCCAAAGCGCTACGGGATTCCGGCGCTCGTCTACGCTTTTTTGATGGGATGCTCAAGATTGTACGTGGGCATTCACTACCCGACAGATGTGCTGGCAGGGGCGGTCACGGGGACGCTCTGTGCCTGTGTGGTATATGTGGTCTATAAGAAAAAATTCTGTAAAGAGGAGCAGGGGCACTCTTTTTAGAAAAAGACATATGATAATTCAAGAGAAGTCAGGGAATGTCATGTGAATAATGAAAAAATAGAAAATCTCTTGAATCTGGCGCTCGATGCGACGCCGGAGGAGAGGGAGAAATCAATTGAGCTTCAGGTTGGATATGAGGACGGAGTCTGGGAGGTCGTGGTGCGCTATGCGGGAGAGGCCGCAGAGATTACAGAGAGCTTTCCGGATGTGGGATATGTGCAGTTGTCAAAGGAATATGCAATTTTGCAGATTCCCCGAAATCAGGTAGAACTTGTGGCGGCGCTTCCGGGAGTAGAATTTATGGAGAAACCGAAGCGCCTTTTTTTTGCCATAAATCAAGGGAAAAGTGTATCCTGTATCAACCCGCTGCAGACGGGAAATGCCGGCGGCGGTACGATGCAGGGGAGCAGTCTCACGGGAAATGGAGTGATTGTGGGCGTCATTGATTCCGGGATTGATTATGCACATCCGGATTTTCGCAATGCAGATGGAACTACAAGAATCATTGCACTGTGGGATCAGACGATACCGTCGGGAAGCGTGGGAAGCTTCGCCCCGGAGGGTTTCCGGCAGGGAACAGAATTTACCGCGGAGATTATCAACGCCGCGCTCGAACAGCCCACGGAGCAGCAGCGCTATCAGATTTGTCCAAGCAGGGATATCTCGGGGCATGGGACGCATGTTGCTGGAATCGCGGCGGGAAACGGGAGAGCGATGGGGGGAAGATACCGCGGGGTCGCGTACGAGAGCCCGCTTCTTGTCGTAAAGCTGGGAACCCAGCAGGAAAACGCGCTTCCAAGGACGTCGGAGCTGATGCAGGCCATTGATTACTGCATCCGGAGGGCGAGGGAGCTGGGGATGCCGCTCGCGTTGAATTTAAGTTTTGGTAACAATTACGGTTCCCACTCAGGGACGTCTCTGATTGAAACTTATGTGGATAGTATGGCGGATTTCTGGAAGGTCTCCATCATAATCGGAAGTGGAAATGAGGGGGCGTCGGGAGGTCATACTTCCGGCGTTGTGCAGAAAAATATGACTACAGACATAGAGATGGCGGTCGGTGCATATGAGGCGGGACTCAACCTCCAATTGTGGAAAAATTATCAGGATGAGATGGCGGTGGCATTGGTACATCCGAACGGAACTGTAGTAGGGCCGATTGCGCAGATTCAGGGGCCGCAGCGATTTTCCATTGAGAATACACAGATTCTGCTCTACTATGGGGAACCACTGCCGTACAGCATCTATCAGGAGATTTATTTTGATTTTATCCCGAGAAGTGAATATATTGATGCCGGAATCTGGAGGGTGCGGCTGATACCGCAAAGAATCGTGCAGGGGACTTTTGCGATGTGGATGCCGGCGGCGGGAGCACTGGGGGAGGGAACAAGGTTTCTATATCCAAATCCGGAGACCACACTCACCATTCCATCCACGGCGTCAAAGGCGATCACAGTCGGAGCATACGATTCCTATCTGGGTCAGTACGCCGCTTTTTCCGGGCGTGGATTCACCTGGCAGAACAATCAGGTCAAGCCGGATCTTGTCGCACCGGGCGTGGATATCGCCTCCTGTGCACCGGGCGGCGGCTACAGCGTCCGCACGGGAACCTCGATGGCGACGCCGTTCGTCACGGGCTCCGCGGCACTTTTGATGCAGTGGGGAATCGTAAACGGAAACGATCCATACCTTTACGGTGAGAAGCTGAAAGCCTACTTGAGGAGAGGGGCAAAGCAACTGCCGGGATTTGCAGAGTATCCGAATAATCAGGTGGGGTATGGGACATTGTGCGCGAGAGACAGCATACCTTTGTAGGGCAGAGTGAGAGCGCGTAGATTGCTGTGTGTGGCGCTAACTGGCGATGAAAAAAAATGATTATAATACACACTTTATACAACAGTATTGTGTTGAATAAAGTGTGTATTATTTGTTGAATAAACTGATGAAAAGAGATATTATATTTTGGAGTAAGGAATGATGGTGAAATTGTGGGACAGCAAATTGGAGACCGCACCATGCGTGAGATCTCTCAAGGAATAGCAAATGCAATTAAACCACAGATTATCCCGACGATTATTATGGAATTATGTGATGATAAAAATATAATAAAGGTTACTGTTGAAGGAGATGAAAAACCATATTCGGCATATGGAAAATATTATATGAGATCGGCAGATGAAGATCGGGAAATATCTCCGCAACAATTACGTAGTTTAATGCTTAGCGTTTCAGATTCCATTGTCAATGTTGAATCAAATAATCAGGAATTAACTTTCGAACAGTTAAAAACATTATATGCCGGGAATCATCTGACTCTTCGGGAAAATACCTTTAAACAGAATCTGAATCTTCTGACACATGATGGGACTTATAACTTAATGGCCTGTGTTTTGGCAGATGCGAACAGCTATTCTATTAAAGTTGCGGTATTCCGTGGAACAGATAAAACAGATTTGATTAAGCGAAACGAATATGGTTATAAATGTATGCTGGTAGCTGTGAAACAGGTGTTAGATTATATGGAAGCATTAAATGAGACAGCTGTAGATGTAGGAGGTAGTCTCAGAAAAG
Source organism: uncultured Roseburia sp. (assembly GCA_964495195.1). GTDB lineage: Bacteria > Bacillota > Clostridia > Lachnospirales > Lachnospiraceae > Roseburia. Next base: position 79,204 of record CAZBUW010000002.1, on the reverse strand, counting down.
AAAGCAGACGGTTTGACTTTGCGTGCTTTAGAGAAGCATGGCTGAATGCCTGTTTGCATAATCGTTGGTCCAGGCAGACACCGCCAGCGGTGTATATGTTTGCTGACCGCATTGAAATTATATCAGTGGGAGGTTTACCGGAGGGGCTTACGTTGGAAGAGTTTTATGAAGGCAAAAGCAAACTAGTAAATCTTGAACTACAACAGATTATGGTTCAGTTGGATTATATAGAGCAAACGGGGCATGGAGTTCCTCTGATTGTGTCCAGATACGGAAGGGAAGCATTTGATATTACAGAAAATTTTATTACGGTTACAATTCCGCTAAATCATAAGAGTAATATGGAAAATAGTTTTTCCAAAACAGCAACAGGTGCGGTTGAGAGCAGTGATGGTAAAATATTGGAGTTGATGAAAGAGAATGCCGGTATTAGCGTAAAAGAAATTAGCAAGAGTATCGGACTGGGAACAACGACCATTACGAAAAGAATCCGTTGTCTGAAGGAAAAGGGAATCATTGAGAGAAAAGGATCTAAAAAGACAGGGCAATGGATTGTGAAACAACAGGAATGAAAACGAGGATTATAAAACGAAAGAAGGAGAGACTCTATATGAATTTGACCAATTTTCTGGAACAGACGGACGCCATAGCAGCGCAATATTCTTCTATGCAGCTTATTGCGTTTATTCATGATATCGGACGAGTTTTGCCGGAGGACAAAAGAGAAGATTTTCTGAAAAGATTGAAGGCAGCAGGTGAGGAGACAAAAGAATATTCGAAGAAAAGGGACATAGAGGACGCATCATTTAAGAAGCTGTACCAGCGTGTCAAAGATAATTTAAAAAGAATCAATTCGCAGGAGATAGCGGTCGATAGTATCCTGAATGAAGAATATGACGATTGGTATAACAGCAGCTGTGATGAGTTTTTGTATGAGGACAGAGAGGGCGTGTCGGACATGCTTTCCGAGGCCTGTGATTTTGTTCATACCAGCATGGACAGGGAACATGATAAAGAAGGAATGGACATCGGACGCCAATTATTCCGTATGCAGGTTTTGTGTACCAGTGAATATGGAGATGAAGATCTTTCTATTCAGGATATGGTGTATTATGATCTTTTGAGCTGTGATTTGGAGAGTGTTATTCTTGACACTTTGTATTGTGCGTACCGTGCTGTTCCAATGAAAGAGCGGCCAGAAGTGCTGTATGAGGTTTTTGTAAATGCGGGTAAGAAGGAAGTTACATTGGAAGCAGTTATGAAGCATGGAGATGAGGAATTGCCTGATTTTCAGGAGTTTCTGGTACTTTGGATTGCCTATCTTGGTGAAAGGACGGGGCGCGAGGCAGACCGGCTCGTGAAGGAAGCGGTTAATTTACTGAATGATGTTTCTACAGCAGTGAGTTATGCAAAGAAATATGCCTCGGTTCATCCTGGAATCTACCTGGATATTCTGGAAAATGAAAAGAGAGCAGATGTGAACTCTATGGTGTCCATCGGAATTCAGGCAATGAATACAATACCGAAGAACTTTATGATACGAAGTGAAGTAGCGTTAAAGACCGCAGAATATATAGTCAGGGCGAATGAAAAGCAGTCTTTGCTGGAAATGTGTTACTTCGCCGCCTACGAATCAGATACCTCGGCAGTAAATTATATTCGCGCATTGCTGAATGGATATGGTACGGAAAAGAAACGGAGTGAGCTTCGAAAAGTATTTATGACAACAAATGCAAGCCGTGATTCCTATGCAGTGATTGGACGGAACTATACCGATTTGGAGAGGGAGGAAAACAGACTGGATAAAAACAGGCTGCTATTGCTTCAATTCCTGGACGGACAGTTTGCGGATGTATTGGCGAAGGGCTTGAATGAGCTGGAAGCACTGGGATGGACAGGCACATTCATGAAACAGGGAATCGCCCTATATTTGCTGCACCTTTATGAAGGAGGGCAATTGGGTCAGGGAATGTCTGCGATGGCTGATATGGGAAGAATTGCAATGGACTTTTCCAAGAAGGAATATCAGAAAGGGCTGTACATGCCAGATGATATAAATGAAAAAGAATTGTTCTATAGTTTGTTTTCAGAATGGAAATCCATGATGCCGATGGAATCTGAGATCAGAATCCGGGCAATAAAGAAAATAGAAGTCCTACTGGAAAAACGGACGGAAGGAATCATGAGTGGAAATCACAGGAATTATTATAGAGAGTGTGCAGCGTATCTTGCCGCCCTGGGCGAGGTGAAGGAATCCCTTGGAGAGCTCGGAGCGAAACAAAAGCTGATGACTTTCTATAGGGATAAGTATTCCCGGAGAAGTGCGTTCCGGGCGGAGATGGAGGCTTATGGATGGATAAACGTAAAGAAGAAATAATTATGTCTAAAGCGAAAACGGAAGAAGAGAAAAGTTGAATGAATATAGAAGCATATAATCTTGATTCTCTTCGCAAGCTTGTACGAAGTCTTCAGCAGAACATTTTGCGATTCTGGATGATGAGTTGGTGTGGCATGGAGGCATGAACCTACTGGGAGAGGAAGATGCGTGGGATAATCTGATGCGGATAGAATCAGTTTTGTTAGCCCTTTGTGTGTGAAAGTTACTCCCTATATTCTGCCCTTTTGTGAATTTACAAGACTAATAAAAGTGCCTTTTGGTGAGAAATTATATTGAATAAAACCGGCGAAGGACAACGGAAATTGCACATTGCTGCTGGATGGAGCAAGGCGTGTCGGCAAAAGCTATATTGCGGAAGAGTTTGGGATAAATGAGTATAAGAGCTACCTCTTGATTGATTTTGCACATTTGCCACAGGAGGTAAGAAGCATATTTGAAAATGATATCAATGATTTTGACCTGTTTTTTAATAAATTATCAGCATATTATCGAAAAACACTTTACAGGCGCGATTCGCTCATTATTTTTGATGAAGTGCAAAGATATCCGACTGCGAGGGAATTGATCAAATATCCAGTTGCGGACGGACGATACGACTATTTGGAAACGGGTTCACTGATTTCTCTTAGAATGAATGTTGAAAATATTGTGGCACAGGAATTGCGGGCGAGTGGGCATAAATTATATTTTTATTCCAGATCGGATACAAATAATCGGGAAAACAATATGGAGATAGACTTTCTGATTCGTAAAAAGCGGAAAATCTGTCCGATAGAAGTAAAATCAGGAGGATACAGAAAGCGTTCTTCATTAGATAAATTCCAAAGTAAATTTAAGGGAAAAATAGGGCAGGCATACATTTTATATACGAAAGATATTGTGGTAAAAGACGATGTAGTGCATCTTCCAATCTATATGGCGATGTTTTTGTAAAATGCATGTTAGATGGCTCTTCTGGTTGAGGGAGGACAATTTATTATGGAAACTAATGGATTTATAAGCCTAATCAGTAAAAAGCTGCAGGAAATATCAACAGAACGAAAAGATGCCTGGATATTGGAGCAGGCGAAGCTGGTATCGGAATCGGCACAACAGGATTTTATCATGTCTCTGACAGGGGAAAAGAAGATTACCTATATGCCGACGGAAAAGGAGATTGATGAACTCTATAAAAAGGTGCAGGAGGGAGAAATCTGCGTAGAGTACGAAACACATTATTATGAATTTAACTCAGAGGGAAGGTATGTGGATGATTGGGAGATCTGGCATAATGATCCCGCGGGTGCGTTTGCTTTTTTAGACAGAGCATTCAGGGGGTGCCATGACCTGTTGCGCCTGGGAGAACATAAGCTTGCCCGTAAGATACTGGATAGAATCTGCCGGTTGGAATTTCAGGTCGTAGAGGCCGAAGATTCAGAAGATTTTGAAGATGACTCTCCGTTTACAATTACAGATGCCGGTAAAGAACAGAAACTATCCATGGATATTTATGAAATAGGCTATGATTGGTTAGAAGCATTGCTTTTAGACAAAGAGGATGAAAATCTGGAGTTTGCAGAAAATCTTTTGAAAGTTTTTGAGAATGAATTATGTCAGGAGCTGAGTTTGAGTGATTTTAAAGGATTATTTTCCGAAAAGCTTCTTGACCATGTGGAAGATATTCTGGAAAAGGAAATAGAGGAGGCGGATGCAGAACTTAAGGAATGTTCCGGCGACAGCCGATTATGGCGGGAACAGTATACATTTAAGAAGCGAAAGGCAAGGAGTCAGCATCTTCTTCTGGATATCCGTAAGAAATGCAGAGAGCAGGAAAAGAAAGCAGAAATGCCGGATAACGTATCTGTACTGAAAGCTTCATGGAAGCAGATTGGCGAATTATTACAGACAGTAAGCTATGAGAGATACATTGATGATCAGTTGGAAATAGACGAAGTGTGGAATATTTGCCAAGCTTTAATAAAAAGAGGAAAATTTGAAGAGGAAGACTAGAGGCTTCGAAAAGAGATTCTTTGTGAGATAATAGCGCATGACTACTATGACTGTTATGGGTGTTATGATCCAATCAAAGAATTGTCAGAGATGCTTTACATATCAGATGTAGAAGTACTGGAATTTGCAGATTTGCTGAATAAGTACGATAGATACGCAGAAAAGGCGGCAGAAATATATCATAAGTATGGAAAAACGGACAAGTATGTGCAATATCTGGAAACGCATTTGGGGAAGACAGCGAAAGAATATATTGCCCTGATACAGTGCTATTGCGATGCAGGTAATGAGGCTGGAGCCCGCGAAATAGCAGAGAGAGGATTGAAACAATGCAAGGATGACTTGACGGAGTTGTTTATCCTCCTTTTGAAGGATGCAAAAGTATGTGGGGATTGGGAACGATATAAGAAATTATATGCTAGTGCGAAGAGAAGACGAATGGTTGATATTAGCCGTGTCAATGTAGAGGTAACGGAGAATTAAAGAAAACAAGGGAATATTAAAAAAGTATAAAATTTTATTAGTCCTTACTTGGCAGCAGCATACGGTGAGAAACTGAAAGCCTACTTGAGGAGAGGGGCAAAGCAACTGCCGGGATTTGCTGAGTATCCGAATAATCAGGTGAGGTATGGGACATTGTGCGCGAGAGACAGTCTGCCGGGGTAATTACGTTCACATGTTTCATAAAGCTTCGGAGATGAAAAGCCACTGTCAACGCATAGTGGTGAATAGTTTAGGCTAAATTTCCGTTTCCATGAGAACGGATTTGTGATAAAATGAAAAACATAAAGTAGAGTATATTAGAAATTTAAGGTGCGATTTATAGCAAGATAAAGAAACAGACATGACAAAATTGCTTGAGCCAGAGAGTGTGGTTGAGGTTATCTAAATAATAGTTTTAGCACAATGTTTTTGGGTAAATCAAAGAAATAAATGGGGGTATTGCTATGACAATAGAAGAAGTGCTGACATTTGAAGAGATGCAGATATTTGAACGAAAAAGTGTCAGTATTGAGCCGAAGGCATTGGCAATACCGCTCATAGCGTTTGCAAATGCGGATGGTGGAACAGTTGCCATTGGAATATCGGATAAGACACGCAGAATTGAAGGAGTCGATTATGATATTCAGAAATTAAATGAACTTCTTCGCGTGCCGTTTGATTTCTGCGTTCCAACTGTGAAAATAGAAATAGAGAAAGTGTCATGTGTGGATTGCAAAGGGAGGGAGAATCATGTCCTTCTTATGCATGTTGAGCCAAGTATGCAGGTGCATGCAAATCAGGTAGATGAAGTGTTCATGCGTGTGGGAGATAAATCCAAGAAACTCTCATTTGAAGAACGGCTGCAGTTGATGTATGACAAAGGAGAAAGATTCTTCGAGGATAAGCCGGTTCCAGAGGCAGGCATTGAGGATATTGATTTGGTTTTTGTGAAAAAGTATATTGATCAAATTGGATATTCCAAGACACCAATGGAATATTTGGAAGAAAATAAAGGGTTTGTGAAAGAGAAGAACGGGAAGATACAGATTAGTTCGGCTGCAATATTACTATTTGGGGAAAGATGGTCTTTTTATAACGGAAGAGGAATATCTGAAATTTGTCCGACAGGAAATTATTGTAAATGCAATTACGCATCGGGACTATAGTATTCGTGGAACAGATATCCAAATAAAAATGTTTGATGACAGAATTGTTGTGGAAAGTCCGGGGAAGTTACCAGGCCTTGTAAAAACAGACAACATTCGGCATACACATTTTTCCAGAAATCCTAAAATTGCAGAATTTTTAAAAGCATATAGTTTTGTAAAGGAGTATGGGGAAGGCGTTGATCGTATGTATAAAGAACTTGAAGCAGTTGGGCTGCAGGGACCGGAATATAGATTGAATGCATTTATGCTACAGGCAACAATTAGAAATAATTCTGTGATAGATAAAAAACCACTGTTTGAAGATGAAAACCGTGGTTTAGTTACTGAAAAACCACTGTTTGAACCTAAAAAACCACTGTTTGAACCTAAAAAACCACTGTTTCAGGTTATTGATAATGCGGTTCTCAGTAAAAGATTAACTCCAACCATTGCAGGAAATGTAAAGAAAATTGTGGAAACGTTTGATTTGAATCAGATTTTTGGTCGTAAGGAAATAAAAAGGGAATTAGGATATGGTGATTATAAAGCAGGAAAAGCGATAGAAGCCATGCAATTGTTAAAGATTGTAGTTCCTGTAGAAGGAAAGGGAAAAGGGAAATATATTTTAAAAGAAATATAACAAATAATTTCGCCTCATAGTCTCATAAACATATGAGATTATGAGGCGTTGGTTTGGAGCCAAGCTGGATTTGAGTATCGACGAAAAAGGAATGGCACGTCTGGAGAGGTTGTCTTTCGACGCAAACAACGAATAAATCCGTTGAAATTTATACAAAACAGTATGTGACTTATGAAGTGTGGCAATGTGGTGAATCCTTTTGACAATGGATAATTTTCCATTAGATCTTTGTTGAGCAGACATTAAATATAGATTTAACTGGAGATAATTTCAAGATGAAAATTTTGAAATTATCTCCAATTTTTTTGGGAGTGACATATGTGTCTAGGTTGTTTCGTATCATAAAAACAAAGATAAAATCTGCCTATTTTCATCAACCCTGTCCAGAGCACGGTGCCCTTGAATAGGAGGAAAAACGGTTTTGCTTTGGAAACTCAAGCCGGAAAAGTCTTGACAAAAACAATCCAAACTCCTACAATAATCGATGGTCAAAAGAGAAAATCATTCGAAGTCAATAATTGTGAGGAAGAAAAAGTGGATAAGACAGAGGAATTTAAAAGAAAGCTGCATTTGATGATGGCGTTCATCGGTGGATATATGGGGGCATACGCGCTTTTAAACAGGGCGGATGTCTTTGGAAATGCACAGACGAGCAACCTGATTCACATTGTGCTGAGCATTTTAGGCGGCAATTTAGGAGAGCTGTTGATTCGAATCGGCGGATTGGTTCTCTATATGGCAGGTGTGGCACTTGTGACTGTCTGGCCGAAGGTTACACGGATTCATGTGCACTTTCTCGCGGTCGCGGTGGATGCGGCGGCGCTGGTTATATTGGGATTGCTGCCGAAGGAGATGGACATTATTCTGTCTCTCTATCCCATCTTTTTTGCAGCGGCAGTACAGTGGAGCGCTTTCCCGGGGGTCTATGGGTACAACTGTTCCACCATTTTTTCGACAAACAATCTGAAACAGTTTACCGCAGCCACAACGGAATATCTCTGCAGCCGTGAGAGCCGTCATGCCCACAAGGCAAAATTTTATGGCTCTGTACTTTTATCCTATCATCTCGGCGTGGCGATATCCTACGCTGCATGTATGGAATGCGGCGTCCGGGCAGCCTGGATTGGAATGGCGCCCGTTGCGTTTGCAGCCGCAATGGTCACGGCGGAGAAACACCGGACAGAAAAAACGGTCTGTAGGAAGGCGGAATGCGAGCAAAAAACGGCATAATTCAGTTGATTTCGACAAAACTGTATACACAACAACCCAAAAAGTGAGAGAATATCTGCAGGAGAGTGGATATTCTCTCACTTTTTTAATCTATGAAAAGCAGAACGGGGCAAATGCAATGGAGAAAAGAGAAAGAGACGCAATTGAATATCTGCTGGATCATGTACTCGGAATTATAATGGTGTTCAATGAGAATGGAAACATCATATTTTTGAATGAGGCGGGGAGAAAAGAGCTGGCATACCAGCAGCCGCACATTGACCTCAGACAGATTATACCGGGCTTTTTTGATGGGGAGGCGGATATCGCAGAGCAGCTTAAGGAGAAGGCGGGGATAGAGTATAAGCTTTCTTTTTACAGGGAGAATCAGACCTGTTTTCCGGGGAGATTCCGCTATGCCCGGACGATAGTCGTCGACGAAAAGCTCATCTATCTGGCGTCCATCGTCAATTTGCAAAAGCAGGAGGATGAGATTAATCAGCTTGCAAAACTTGAGAAAGAGATGAAGGAGGCAATGCAGGCAAGGACGGAGTTTGTCGCAAATATCACCCATGAGCTCCGCACTCCGGTCAATGGAATCAAGGGGCATGTGGAGAATCTGAAAAGTGAGGAGACGGACGTCAAAAAGAGGCGGACGTTGGATATTGTGCTTGAATGTTGCGACAATATGCAAAAGATTATCAATAATATTCTGGATTTTTCCAAGATTGAGGCGGGAAAATTTACCATTACGGAGGAGCCGTTCAAAATCCGCAACTGTGTCAACCATGCGATTGACACCAGCATGATGCAGGCGAACGAGAAGGGAATCAAGCTGTCAGCCTATGTATCGGAAGACGTGCCGGAGGAAGTGATTGGAGATCAGCTCCGGCTGACCCAGATTTTGAACAATCTGATTTCAAATGCAGTGAAATTCACGACGGCAGGGTATGTCCGGGTGGAAGTTTACAATACAATGGTGAAGGACAATGAGATAGAGCTGACTATATTTGTCATTGATACCGGAATCGGTGTGACACTTGAGGAGAAGGAGAAGATGTTCAAGAGTTTTTCCCAGGTGGACGGTTCCATCACCAGAAAATACGGAGGAACGGGACTTGGGCTCTATGTCACCAGACAGCTGGTGGAGCTGATGCACGGGCATATCGATTTAGAGAGCGAGAAGGGAAAAGGTTCTACTTTCCAGCTCACCGTAAAGCTGAAATTGTCTGACCAGACGGTGGAGGCGCGCAAGAAGGAGGGAATTGAGGAGGCAGTCAGAGAAAAGTCCCAGATTTTAGAGCAGTTGAGGCTGAACATGAAGGAATACCAGCAGGAGTCAGGAATCGATCAGGTATTTCTCTTTGGAAGTGAGGAGAACCTCAAGGAAGTCAGGGCAAACGCGGAAAAATTGTCCCTGTGTATCGAGATGGGAAATTGGGCCAAGGCAGAACAATTCTCCGACGTCATCAAAAAGCTTTGCGAACAGGCGCCAAAGGACTTGAAGAGTCAGATTTTTAAAATGCTGATGGCGATTCGGAGAGAGGATTATGAAAAGAGTGTTTCCCTGCTGCAGCAGTTTGAGATGTCACTAGAACAGAATGGTTAGAAAGGAATGAGGTGCAAATCATGGAACTCGTAAACGATAAGGTGCCTACGATATTGATTGTCGATGATGTGGATATTAACGTTGAAATGTTGAAGGAATTGGTAGAGATGATGGGTTATCATACCGTTACGGCGATAAGCGTGCAGGAGGCGGTAAAGAGTTTTGAAAAGGAAGCGCCTCAGATGGTTCTGCTCGATATCGTCATGCCGGAGATAGACGGATATCAGTTCTGTGAACTGTTGAAAGAGAACCCTTCCACCAGAAATATTCCGGTGATTTTTGTATCGGCGGTCAATGCGAAGGAGGATGTCAGAAAGGCTTATCAGTTGGGGGGAGTTGGGTTTATCCGGAAACCATTTGATTATGAAGAAGTGGAACTGACCATTAACACGCATATGAAGATATATGCGTTGCAGGAAAAGCTGGAGAACAACAACAGGAAGCTCAACAAGGTGGTAAGCGAACATTCGAAGCGGTTCGAGGACGAGCAGAAAAGACTGCTCAGGGTCATCGCTAAGATTGCCGAGGAGGATACCGTGGTCGGGGCAAAACAGCATCAGGCGATGGTCGCGAGAAACGGAAGGCTATTGGCGCAGGCACTCAACTTTTCAGAGAAGTATGAAAACAAGATATCCGAGAAATTCGTGGAGGGTATTGAGATTGCCGGGGAGATTCACGATATTGGAAAAATCGCCATCCCGCGGGATATTCTGGCAAAGCCGGGACCGTTGACGCCGGAGGAGAAAAAGATTGTTGAGATGCACACGACCGCCGGTTACAAGATGCTGAAGGAAATCTATGAGGAATTTGAGGACCATGGCTACATTGAGATCGCGGCGGAGACAATCCGCTGGCATCATGAGAACTGGGACGGCAGCGGTTATCCGGACGGCCTCAAAGGGGAGGAGATTCCGCTGGCGGCGCAGATTATCCGGATTGTGGATTCCTTTGATTCCCTGCTGAGGGAGCACTGTTACCGCGAGGCTTACGACAGGAAAAGTGCGCTGGAGAAGATGGAGAGAAGGAGGGGAACCTGCTATAATCCGGATATACTCGATATCTTTTTGAAGATACAAAAGCAGATGAAAATCTGAATATTTTTATAAATGTGAGAAATTAGTCAAAGTTTGTCGTAATTTTCTATACAAAAAAGACAAAATTCATTATAATTATGGATAGGTGGAATTGGGAAAGGAGAACAAGAATGAAAGTATTGGTAGTTGAGGACGATTTTGCAAGCCGTAAGTTCATGATGAACTATATGAAAAAATATGGGGAGTGCGATGGAACCGTCGATGGAGCAGAGGCGGTGGAGGCGTACATGATGGCGCTTGAAGCGGAGGAACCTTACGATTTAATCTGTCTGGATGTGATGATGCCGGTGATGGATGGCTATCAGGTCTTAAAGACTGTGAGAGAGATTGAGAAGCAGAACGGGGTTGCCGATGAGGATAGAGTGAAAGTCATTATGATGACAGCTTTAAATGAGAGTGTCAACGTAAAAAAAGCGTTTGAGATGGAGTGTACTGCATACTGCGCTAAGCCGATTGATTTGAAAAAATTGGAGAGCGTTTTACAGAAATTGGAATTGATCTAAATGCCGGAAGAAAAAACGAGAAGGATGACCGGAATGGAAAGGAGAGGGATTCATGGGCGAAGAAATGGCAACAGATGGCATGAGGGATATGTACCTTTATGAAAATACACAGTTATTGGAGCAATTGGAGAATACCACTCTGGATAAGAAGGATGCAGATTCTTTTGACGAGGCGGATATCAACGAGTTCTTTCGTGTTATGCATACCATAAAGGGTTCCTCCGGCGTCATGATGTATGATGACATCATGAAATTATCCCACAAGCTGGAGGATGTGTTCTATTACATCAGAGAGTCAAAGCCGGACAATGTTCCGCATATGGAACTGGTGGATCATATTCTGGCGGTAGCAGATTTTATCTCCGGTGAGTTCGATAAAATCAGAGACGGGGACGAGCCGGACGGGGATGCGTCAGGGATGATTGCGGATATTGACAAATTCCTTAAGAAAATCAAAAACGAGATCACGAGTGCGGGGGATGAACTGCCTCCTGAGAACGCGCAGGAGAAGCCGAGCCAGTTCTATGTCGGACCGGCCACGACGGAGGAGAGCAGTTACTATAAGATTACCATGTATTTCCGAAGTGATACCGAGATGTGCAACATTCGAAGTTATACCGCGGTACATGCGCTCAAAGAGTTCGCGGAAGAGCTGTCCTATCAGCCGGAGGACATTCTGACGAACGAGCAGTCGGCGGAGACAATTTTAGACAATGGGTTTAAGATTTTACTCAAATCCCAGCAGGGGGAGGAAGAAATCTCGAGAATCCTCGACGGTTCCGGTGTGGAGCAGATTGTTGTGCAAAGGTGCGGTAAAGAGGAATACGACAGGGGATTCGATGCCTCCGGCGCCGGAATCATGATTGATCTCGACTCGGATGTGGCGACAATCGAGGAGAGAGCAAAGGCGAAGGAGAATCCAAAACCGGGTGATTATGTAATTGAGAGCAAGACGCCCGGCAAGGCAAAAAAACCTGCAAAGGCAAAGGAGAAAGCGCCGGCGCAGAGTTTTATCAGTGTCAACGTTGCAAAGGTTGACGCGCTGATGGATCTGATTGGGGAGCTTGTTATTTCGGAGTCGGTGGTATTGCAGAATCCGGATTTGAAAGTGCCGGGATTGTCCTTAAATAATTTCAATAAATCTGCGGCACAGCTGATGAAATTTACCTCAGAGCTTCAGGATGTCATCATGTCTATGAGAATGATGCCGTTGACGAACACGTTCCAGAAGATGAGACGAATCGTATTTGATACCTCGAAAAAGGTCGGTAAGGATATCGATTTCGTGATGATCGGGGAGAACACGGAGGTGGATAAGAGCATTATCGAACACATCTCTGACCCGCTGATGCATATGATCCGCAATTCCGTCGACCACGGTATCGAGGAGAAGGAGGAGCGAATCGCGGCAGGAAAGCCGGAGAAAGGTGTCGTTACCTTGGAGGCAAAGAATGAGAGCGGTAAGGTTGTTCTGATTGTCAGGGATGATGGCGCCGGGATGAATACGACCAAGCTTTTTAACAAGGCAAAAAAGAACGGTCTTGTCCCTGCGGATAAGCGCGAGGAGGATTACACCAAGAAGGAGATTTATCAGTTCATCACCTATCCGGGCTTCTCGACTAACGAGAAAGTCACCGAGGTATCGGGGCGTGGCGTAGGTATGGACGTTGTTGTCAAGAATATTCAGCAGATCGGCGGACAGCTCGATATCGACAGTAAAGAGGGAATAGGTTCCTCAATGTCACTGATTATACCGCTGACACTTGCAATCATCGACGGCATCGTGATGGAAGTAGGGAATACTACATTTGTAATCGAGACGAGCTCCATCAAGGAGTTTATCAATGTAAGGGAGTCCAATATGATTCACGAACCGGACGGAGGAGAGTTCGTGGAGGTCCGCGGGGATTATTTCCCGGTTGTGCGCCTCAACGAGAAGTACAACATCGCAGGGGGGAAGACGGACGTCAGCGAGGGCATTATGATTGTGGCGGAGCATGAGCGCAAAAAGGTATGTCTGTTTGTCGATCATCTGGTGGGCGGACAGGAAATCGTTGTAAAGCCAATCCCTTCCTATGTGAAAAAAGTTGACGGTCTGTCGGGATGTACACAGTTAGGTGACGGAAGCATCGCACTGATTATCGATGTCGGCGGACTGGTATAGCGAAAGGGGAAAAGGTATGGCAGATATTATGTCTGAAAATATGGAAGAATTTGAGGAGGACACGCAGGAAGGCAAATATATGGTGTTCAAATCAGGAAGGGAGTCCTATGGATTAGAGTTGCAATATGTCAACGAGATTATCCAGCTTCAGCCCATTACCGGAATTCCGGAGACGGAGAATTATATGAAGGGCTTTATCAACCTCAGAGGCAGGATTATTCCGGTGATTGATGTAAGTCTCCGCTTTCGGCAGAACCCGATTGAATATAATGACAGAACGTGTATTGTGGTGCTGAATGTGGAGGAACTCATTGTGGGACTGATTGTGGAACAGATTGCCGATGTGGTCAATATTGATGCGGCCGATATCGATTCGCCGCCGTCATTATCGGCAGGGAGGAGTCAGTATGTCTACGGAATTGGAAAGACCGTTGATTCGGTAGTTCTTCTGCTTGATCCGAGGAAACTGATTGGCAAGGAAGATTTGAAAGTAATAGAGCAGCTTGTGGAAAATGCCATGGAGTAAACGTTCCGAAGCCGCAGGAAGATTTTTGCAAAATGATAGGAGCGAAGGTTATGACAGTAAAAGAATTTTATGACAGTATCGGTGCAGATTACAACGAGATTATGGGACGTCTTGGAAACGAGATGATTATTGAGCGCTTCGTGCGCAAGTTCGAGGCGGACAAATGTTTTCAGGCGCTGTGTGAGGCGATGGACGCAAAGGATTACGAAGCTGCGTTCCGGGGAGCACACACGTTGAAGGGCGTTTGTCAGAATCTTGGATTTTCCAATATATACAAGCCGTTGAGCCAGTTGACCGACGAGCTTCGAGGAGGGAAGAGTCCTGAGCATCCGGGACTTTTCGATGAGGTGAGTGAAGAGTACCATAAGACGATTGATGCAATCAAAAAGTTATAGCAAACAGGGAGATATCCGTAAAACGATATCTCCCTGTTTTTACATTTTGGGCATATTTTTCTCCGGAAGCATTGAAAAATGCCGTGATTCCATTCATAATAAAAAAGTAGTACTAAAGTTTTAGGAATGAAAGAAGGAGAGGAAACGTGCCGGTGAAAGAAATTATAATTGCAATTGTAGTTGTTATGATTTGCTGTTATTGTATTTTCTTGAAGAATATTGCAGGAAGAGTGACATTAAATCTTGCGGTGGGCAGGAAATCTCTCCTGTTGAAACTGATTGATAAGATAGTGGCGGGAATGTCGCCAAAAGCGGAGAGTGAGATTACCAGGAGAAGTGAGGAAGGCAGGGAGTGGATGGATCATTTCCCGGCGCGGCAGGATGTAGCGATTACGGCAAAGGACGGCGTGACGCTCACAGGCCACTATTTTGAACACCCGAAAGCAAAGAGGATTGTCCTGATGTTCCACGGATGGAGAGGAAGCTGGGATGGAGATTTCGGCGCCTTTGGGAAAGCCCTCTACGAGAGGGGGAGCAGTCTGCTTGTCGTGGAACAGCGCGCTCACGGTACCAGCGGCGGTAAATATATCGGATTTGGAATCAAGGAGCGGTACGACTGTAAAAAGTGGACGGAGTATGTGGTGGGAGAGCATGGGGACAGACATCTTCCAATCTACCTTGCGGGGGTGTCCATGGGGGCGGCTACTGTCCTGATGGCGACAGAGCTTCATCTTCCGACCCAGGTGAAGGGGATTATCGCAGACTGCGGATTTACGACGCCTTACGAGATGGTAAAAATTTTTGCCAGAAAGGTAATGCGCATCGAGGAGAGTGTTATCTTAGAGGGAATCAACCGGGTCTGCAAGAGGGTGGCTGGATATTCCTTTAAGGAGGGGAGCACGCTTTCCGCCATGAGAAAATGCAAAATACCGGTATTTTTTGTACATGGGACGAGGGACAATTTTGTCCCGGCGGAGATGACGAAGCGCAATTACGAAGCCTGCGGTGCGAAAAAGCATCTGCTTTTCGTGGAGGGGGCTGACCATGTGCAGAGTTTTCTGGTAAATCCGAAGCTGTATCTGAGGGAGTTGGATGAGTTTTTTGCGTTAAAATGGTGAAAATGGGAAAAAGGTCACGAAAAAATGCGAAAGGGTATTGAAAGTAATAGCCGAGTATGTTAAAATTTTGTCATTGCTTGAGAAATGGACAGAAAGAGTTATAAAAGAAGAGGGTTAGTGCCATGAAAAAAGCAGCGGCAGTCGGTTATTATCTATTGCTTGTGATGGGAATACTGTTAGTGTTCATCGCCAGTATGAGCAAAGGCGCGGAGGAGTATGTAAAATACGAAAAAAATCCCGGAACGGAGATTCAGGCACAGGAGGAGAGAGAATTGTCGGAGGACACAAGGGAATTTGTGATCAATCCGGATTCACTTGAGGGGAACTCCTGTCTTTTGTTTTTCACAAATCATCAGTGTGTCCGCGCCTATGCGGACGGAACGTTGATCTATGCGGTGTTGGAGAATACAACACCGATTGGAAAGACGCCGGGAGCGCATTGGAATTTTATCAATATTCCGCAGGGGACAAAGGACATACGCATTCAGGTGGAAGCGGTCTATCCGCAGGTTCGCGGGGAGAACGTTGTCTTTTTGACCGGAGACGGTCAGGCAATGTACCACAATCTGGTCAAGGCTTCCGTTCCTGAGACGGTAATCAGCATCGTCGATATTTTGATTGGCTTATTTATGTTCGCCTATTGGCTGGTGTCAAAGAAGAGAAATCAGGAAAAGCAGCCTACGCTCTATTTCAGCGTTTTTGCAACACTGCTTGGTCTCTGGTCTTTGAACGAGACAATGTTGGTCCGGCTCACGATGGAAAACAGGGCTGCGTCCGCTTTTTCCGCCTACATATTCCTGATGCTGATGATGATACCGTATATGCAGTTTATCGAGGCATTCTTAGAGGTCGGGAAGAAGATTGTGCTCAATATCTTCTGTACCATTTACAGCGCGGCGATATTTGTGCTGGCGGTGCTGCATTTTATGGGAATCTATGAATTTAAGCAGACATTGTTTGTTGTACATATCATGCTTGTAGTTGAATTTATGTACAGTATTGGTCTTGTGCTGATTCGTGTCAGACAGAGGGGCGTCGATTTGAAAGTAAAGATTTCCATAGTCGGGAATTTTGGCTTTTTCTGTGCCTTTATCGCAGATATATTTGCCTATTATGTAGGAATGCAGAATACGGATTTGTTAGGGCGGATTGCACTGCTGGCATACATTCTGATGTTAGGCTACGAGGTCATGGTCGAATCCGCAAAAGATGTCGAGGAGTGGCAGAAGGCGGAAGTCTACCGGGAGCTTGCGATGAAGGATACGCTGACCGGGCTTTATAACAGAAACGCCTACAACCAGTGGTTAGAGGAGCATAACAAAGATCAGGATGTCGCGATTTTGATGTGCGATTTAAATGATTTGAAAAAGTGCAACGATACCAGAGGACATGCGGTCGGTGACTCGTATATCATGGGAGCGGCGGATATTATTTCAAGAGTGTTCGGGAAGGATGGAATCTGTTACCGCATCGGGGGAGATGAATTTTGCGTCATAGTGAACAATAGTTCCAAGATGGATATTACACAAAAGATTCACGAACTGAATGAGACAGAGGAAGAGTGCAACCGGATGTTAGCGGAGATTAAGATTCACATTGCCTGCGGCTATGCGGTATTTGACAAGGAACAGGATCAGAATATCGAAGATACCTGCAAGCGCGCCGATCAGGAGATGTACCGCAATAAAAAAGAAAGAAAACTGCTTGCAGTATAGAGAAATAGAAAATCTGTGGTGGAAAATGATGTGCCCCTGTCCGGTGGGTGGGGATATCAGGGGAAACCACAGATTTTTTGTATGTTCCGCGGCACTTTTGTCGGGTTGACAATCCGGTGTAAGAATGTTACAAATATTTAGTACGAAAAAAGGATAGGGATGTATATGATTAATCTATTACTATGTGGAAACAGCAGGGTTTTTGACGGAGCGTTGACTCAGTTGATCTCCATGACGAACCGGACGGCGGAGAGCGTCCACTGCTTCCTGATGACGATGGAGCTGACCAGGGTGAACCCTGATTTTACGGCAATCACGGAGGAACAGACAGATTTTTTAAGAAGTGTGATACAGAAAAAAAATCCGGCGAACGAGGTGACAAAATTAGATGTCACGGAACTTTATGAGCGTGAGTTTGGCGGCTGTGCCAATGAGGGGGCATACTGTACGCCCTACACTCTTCTGCGCCTGTTTGCGGATTTGATGCCGGAACTGCCGGATAAATTGTTATACCTCGATATTGACATTATGATTGCAAATGATATCAGACAGCTTTATGAGATAGATGTGACGGACTATGAGTATGCAGCCGTGAAGGAAAAATACGGCTGCTGGCTGATACGGCCGGATTATTTCAATGCCGGAATGTTGCTGCTGAATATGAAAAAAATCAAAGAGACCGGTCTTTTGGTGAAGGCGAGAGAACTCATCCGGACCAAAAAGATGCTGTTTGCGGACCAGACGGCGATTTTTAAGGCGACGACCAAAAAGAAACTGATTCCAAGAATTTACAACGAACAGTCAAAATTCAACAAAAAGGATACGGTTGTGTGCCATTTTTGCAAGCGGCTGATGTTCCTGCCGTACCCGCACACGGAGAATTACAAACAATGGCAGGTGGAGGAGATACACCGGTATTTAAACTGCCACGCATTCGATGCGGATTTAGAAGAGTATCTGGTGTTGAAGAAAGAGTTTGAGAGAGTAGAGGAGAGTTAGAATGAGAACACAAGAGAGAGAAATACCTGTTTTTTTTGCGGTGGATGACGGTTACATCCCATTCCTCGCAGTATCCATCCAGTCGCTGGCGGATCACGCATCACCGGAGTACCGGTACTCAATTAAGGTGCTCCACACGGATATCAGTTCGGAGAACAAGAAGAAGATTAACAGATACCAGAAGGAGAACATCGACATTGAATTTGTCGATTTGAATTACTATATAAAGAAGATACAGGATAAACTGTATACAAGAGATTATTATTCTAAGACGACCTATTTCCGTCTTTTTATTCCAAATCTTTACCCGCAGTATGACAAGGCGCTATACTTAGACTGCGATATCGTCATTTTAGATGATATCGCCAAACTCTATCACACAGATATGGGGACGAATCTAGTGGCAGCGGCTCCGGATGACGTCATCCAGACAATCAAAGTATTTCAGGATTATGTGGAGAAAGTCGTGGGTGTCGCCGATTACCGCAATTATTTCAATGCAGGAATTCTGCTGATGAATTTAGATGAGCTTCGCAAGTTTAAATTTCAGGAAAAATTTATCTATTCGCTGGAAAAAATCACCTTCAGCGTCGCGCAGGATCAGGATTATCTGAACCGTCTCTGCAAGGGGAGAGTCAAGATGCTTGACAAGAACTGGAACCGTATGCCGATTACAAAGGATAAGGTGAGACCGCAGGATGTCAAGCTGGTACACTACAATCTAGCCTATAAACCGTGGCATTTTGAGGATATCATGTTCAAGGAGTTTTTCTGGGAATATGCGCAGAAGACGGAGTTTTTTGAGATGATTGAGAAGATTCGCGACAATTACACGGAGGAGGAACGCTTCCGGGATAAGGAGAACGACCAGAAGCTGCGCCGCCTGGCACACAAGGAATCGGAATGCGTCGGCGATGACCGCAAGAACAGAGGATAATGGCCTGCAGGGACAGATGAGAAGAAAGGGGAAGCTTGAAAATGGCATTTAGTAAGAGGGAAAAAGTGAAAAATGCGGTGCCGGAGAAAGCGAAGGACCGTCTGGAAATCTTGGAGGAGATTGAAAAGTTAGAGCGGGAGGGACGCTTCGATGTGGACCCGGAGAAAGACCCGCCGACGATTATGCTGCTGCCGGAGGACGTGGATTATTTGAAGGAGAAACGCTCCTCCCGTGTGAAAAACAAACTCGCGAACCGGATGGGGATGAAATTCTTAGATGAACTGCTGCGGACAAATAAGCTCATCATCAAGGAGGTCAGAGGGCTAGAGCACATGAATGAGGTCGAGGGCGGTGCCATCTTAACCTGCAATCATTTCAATCCGTTCGATTGCTTCACCATGGAAAAAGTATTCCGCATGTCAAAACGCCATAAGGAAAAGACGTTGTACAAAGTAATCCGCGAGGGAAATTACACCAATTTTCCGGGGCTGTACGGATTTTTCTTCCGCCATTGTGACACTCTGCCGTTGAGCTCGAACACGAAGACAATGATGGAATTTATGAAGGCGGTGGACACTGTTTTAAAAGAGGGGGACTGGATTTTAATCTACCCGGAACAGAGTCTCTGGTGGAATTACAGAAAGCCGAAGCCGTTAAAGAACGGTGCATTTAAGTTTGCGGCACACAATCATGTGCCTGTCATCCCGACTTTTATCACCATGCAGGACAGCGAGATTATCGGGGGAGACGGATTCCCGGTGCAGGAGTACATTGTGAACATCGGTGCGCCAATCTATCCGGATCCGGAGAAGAAAGACCGCGAGAACGCCGGGGAGATGCGGGACAAAAATTACGAACTTTGGAAGCAGATCTATGAGGAGTTTTACGGCATTCCGTTAGTGTATACCACGGTAGGGAAGGAGTCTTCACAGAATGCGTGAAAAAAAAGTCATCTATTATGAGAATGAACTCGAGGACGAATTTTCCGAGGCAAAGATCGTGCCGCGGAAGATAGATTCTAACTATATTTATCTACACAAAAACAGCGCATGGAATCTCTGCGCTGTTTTTGTGCAGCAGGTGCTCAGTATGCCAATTAAGATTGCATATGCGAAGTGCAAGTTCCATGTGAAATATGTCGGGAAGGAAAAGTTAAAGCAGTGCAGGAGGGAGGGGTACTTTCTGTATGCCAACCATACGCAGCCTTTTGCGGATACGTTCCTGCCGACGCTTCCCATCTATCCGAAGCGCAATTTTTTTATTGTGAATCCGGAGAATGTATCGATGAAGGGAATGGGAACTTTAGTGGAGATGCTGGGAGCTTTGCCGATTCCAAACGACATCGGCGGAATGAAGCATTTTTTAAAGGCGGTGGAGCAGCGCGTGAAGGAAGGACACGCCATGACCATCTACCCGGAGGCTCACATCTGGCCTTACTACACGGGAATCCGGCCGTTCCGGGACGTTTCTTTCAAATACCCGGTGCGGCTGAAAAGGGCGGCCTACTGTATGACGAACACCTATCAGGCATACGGCAGAAAGAGAGAGAAGGTACAGATTGTAAGTTATATCGACGGCCCGTTTTATGCAAACGATTCGCTGCCCGCAAAGCAGCAGCAGAGGGAACTGC
Source organism: uncultured Roseburia sp. (assembly GCA_964495195.1). Taxonomy (GTDB): domain Bacteria; phylum Bacillota; class Clostridia; order Lachnospirales; family Lachnospiraceae; genus Roseburia. Next base: position 58,647 of record CAZBUW010000002.1, on the reverse strand, counting down.
GGGACAGAATTTACGCCTGCATGTGCGACAGAGCAAAGAACAGCAACGTCAATGTGATTGAATATCGAAAAAAGTAACATATGTTACAGATTTTTAGAATAATCTCCTGTATACTCCGGTTTGTAAACAGTTGAGAGAACGGAGCTGCCCTGGCGGGCAGCATCCGATAGAAAATTGGAGGAAATTATGACAGGAAATATGTTTTGTTTTCAGTGTGAGCAGACAGCAGGATGTACCGGATGCACCGGAAATGCCGGAGTGTGCGGTAAGTCGGCAAGTACTGCAAGACTTCAGGATGATCTGACGGGGGCTCTCATCGGGCTTGCAAAAGCGTGCGGCAACAATCCGAAGACGGAGAATACAACAAAGATCATCATCAGGGGATTGTTTACAACAATTACAAATGTAAATTTCAATGATGAGACTTTGAGAGAAATGATAAAAGAGGTGCGCGCGGAGAAGGAGCGCATCGTGCCGAACTGCAGTTCATGTGCGGCGAGGTGCGGGAACACGGATGAGTACGATATGAACGAACTCTGGGATGCCGACGAGGATATCCGTTCCTTAAAATCGCTGATTCTGTTCGGAATCCGTGGTATGGCAGCCTACGCATACCACGCAGCAGTCTTAGGATACGAGGACGGGGAGGTCAATGCATTTTTCTATAAGGCGTTGTCCTTCATCGGATACGATCTTGAGATGAATGATCTTCTCCCGGTGGTTCTCGAGGTGGGGGAGGTCAACTTCAAGTGTATGGAACTCTTAGACAGAGCGAACACGACCACATACGGTACGCCGGTTCCGACAAAAGTTCCGTTGACTGTGGAAAAGGGACCTTTCATCGTCATCACGGGTCATGATCTCTACGACTTAAAGCGGTTGTTAGAGCAGACGAAGGAAAAGGGGATTAACATTTATACCCACGGCGAGATGCTCCCGGCTCACGCCTATCCGGAACTCAAGAAATATCCGCATCTGAAGGGGAATTTTGGGACTGCATGGCAGAACCAGCAGAGAGAATTTGACCATCTCCCGGCTCCGATTCTCTATACGACGAACTGTCTGATGCCGGTGAAGGAGAGCTATGCCGATCGTGTATTTACAACCGAAGTTGTATCGTACCCGGAGATGGTGCACATCGGAGCCGACAAGGATTTTACCCCTGTCATTGAGAAGGCATTAGAGCTCGGCGGGTACAAAGAGGATACAGAGTTCACCGGAATCAACGGTGGAAAAGAGCTGACAGTCGGCTTCGGACACGGAACCGTGCTCTCTGTGGCGGATAAAGTGGTGGAGGCGGTGAAAGCCGGAGACATCAGCCACTTCTTCTTAGTAGGAGGATGTGACGGGGCAAGAGTCGGCAGAAATTACTACACGGAATTTGTAAAACAGACACCGGCAGACTCTGTCATTTTGACACTTGCCTGCGGAAAGTACCGTTTCAATGACCTTGATTTAGGGGAGATTGACGGACTTCCACGCATTATGGATATGGGACAGTGCAACGATGCATACAGTGCCATCAAGGTGGCAGTTGCGCTCGCAGAAGCCTTTGAATGCGGCGTGAATGACCTTCCGCTCTCCATGATTTTGTCCTGGTATGAGCAGAAAGCAGTCTGCATCTTGCTGACGCTGCTTCACTTGGGAATTAAGAATATTTATTTAGGACCGACTTTGCCGGCATTTATTTCTAAAAATGTGTTACAATACCTTGTGGAACACTACAATATTTCTCCAATCAGCACACCGGAGGAAGATTTGAAAAAAATTCTTGGTTAGACAAGAGAAAGAAGGAACATATGGCAGGATACAAAAATATTGCAAAAGAAGAGATCTTAGAGTTGAAAAATCAGGTGGAATATCAGGCGGGACAGGTGGTCAGCAAGACCTTAGTCCAGAACGATGCAGTCAGTGTGACGGTGTTTGCATTTGAGAAGGATGAGGAGATCAGTACCCACGCTTCCGGCGGGGATGCGATGGTGACCGTCTTAGAGGGCGTCGGAAAATTTACGATTGACGGAAAGGAATATCTCTTAAACCAGGGGGAGACCATCATAATGCCTGCGGGAAAACCGCACGCGGTATATGGACAGGAGCGCTTCAAGATGCTTTTGAACGTTGTATTTTAGAAAAAAGAAGACACAATCCAGACACGAAAAGGGCTGAGTGCCAGATAGATTTTGCCGGGACAGGCAGAGGATATCAGGCGCTTGGTTCTTTTTGCTGTTTTCGTGGAAAATGGTTTAATTAGGTGCAAATAATAGATAATTTGCAGATATTGTGCTAAAATATAAGAAAATTGTGGGTCTGTATGCGCGGATGAGAACATTTGGAAGAAAGGATGGAGAGAATGAGAAAGAGACTGAAAAAGAGTTGGGTATTGCTGGCGGCAGCGGGGCTGGTACTGACAGGCTGCCAGAATAATGCAAAAGCACCGCAGGGAGGCACGTCCGGAGCTGTTGAAGGGACGGAGAACGGCGGTGAAGCCGGTACGGCACCGCAGGAGGGAACCGAGGAGGTATCGCTGACTGTCTGGGGCGCGGAGGAAGATCAGGCGCTGTTAGAGCAGGTGATAGAGAGTTTTAAAACAGAATATGCGGGACAGGCGCAGTTTAATATTACATTTGCGCCGCAGGGGGAGTCGGATTGTAAGGACGTCCTGCTTGGAAATGTAGCAGAGGCGCCGGATGTATTTACATTTGCCGATGACCAGCTCCGCGCGTTTGCGGCAGCGGGGGTACTTAAACCGATTGAGAATGCGGAGGAGATTGCATCCCGCAATCTGGAGGGATCTGTGGATGCGGCATCGATTGACGACAAGTTGTATGCCTATCCGCTGACAGCGGACAACGGCTACTTTATGTATTATAACAAGGCATATTTCTCGGAGGAAGATGTGCAGTCCTTAGACAGAATGCTCGCGGTGGCGGCAGAGAACGGCAAGAAGATAACGATGGATTTTGGCTCAGGCTGGTATCTCTATTCGTTCTTTGGCAATACGGGAATGGAGATTGGTCTCAACGAGGATGGAATCTCAAATTATTGTAATTGGAATTCCACGGAGGGGACAATCAAGGGCGTGGATGTGGCGAGTGCCATGCTGCAAATCGCCTCAAACCCGGGATTTCTCAATGGGACGGATGAAGATTTGCTTTCCGGCGTGAAGGATGGAAGTGTGATTGCCGGGGTCAGCGGGGTATGGAACGCGACGGAGATTGGTGCAGCGTGGGGAAGCGATTACGGTGCAGCGAAACTTCCTACCTACAATTGTAATGGGACAGAGGTGCAGATGGCATCGTATGCAGGGTACAAGCTGGTCGGTGTCAATGATTACTCCAAACATAAAGACTGGGCTGCTAAGTTTGCAGACTGGATGACCAACGAGGAGAACCAGACGCTCAGATTTGAGATGAGGGAGCAGGGACCGGCGAACACGAATGCAGCGGCTTCTTCAGCAGTGGCAGAATCACCTGCCATTCAGGCGGTCATCGCCCAATCGGAATACGCAAGTCTGCAGAGGATTGGCGGTAACTATTGGGACCCGACAGCGCAGTACGGAACGACAATCGCTAATGGCAATCCGGATGGACTGGGGCTGCAGGACATTATGGATAAACTGGTGACGGGAATCACGGCATCGAACTCACAATAGATTGGAAGAAGGAGGAAGAATCGAATGGAAGAACAGAAGAAACCGAAAAAAGTCAGTATAAAGATTATGATCCTGCTTCCGGTCCTGATTTTGGGAATCGGGGCGGTTTGCTCCAATTTTCTGGGAATGTTTCAGATTCAAAAGGTCAACAAGCGGGCGACGGTCATCACTGATGAGAGCATGGTGCGGATGGAGGAACTGCTTCTGATTGAGCAGGAGACACAGAATATTCATACGATGGCGCTGTCGCATATCATCGCCACAGATTTTGATACCATGATTGGTCTCGTCGGACAGATTGAGGAGAGGGAAGCTTCCCTCGAGCAGTATTTAGCGGATTATGGCAGTTATGTGGATGAGAAGGACAAGGCGGCATACGAGGAATTGATGACGGGATATCAGTCCTTTAAGGCATCCGTCCGAAGTCTCATGGCATACAGCGCGAATCAGAATACGGCGGCAGCTTACGCCTGCGCCAACGGAGATGTCTCCAATTACGCGGCACAGATGCAGGAGAATATTGAGCTGATGAATGAGAATATCACAGCGGAGACACAGAGCGGCAGGGCAGAACTCGGGGCTGTGTACAATTCTGCGATTGCGATGAATGTAATTGTAATTGTGGCAAGTGTCGTAATTATGGCAATTGCAGTGTTTGTTGTAATTCATTATCTGATTCGTCCGGTTATGGTGGCGTCGAGAGAGATATCGCAGATTATCGAAGATATCGACAACCGCGAGGGGGATCTCTCGAAGAGAATCACAATCAAGATGGATGATGAAATTTCAGCATTGAGTAAGGGAATTAATACTTTCATGGAGAAACTCCAGAATATTTTCGGGGTGATTACAGACAACTCGGATAAGATGGAGACCGTGGTCAATGAGGTTATGAACAGTGTACAGACCTCCAATGAGAGCGCATCCGATTTGTCGGCGCTGACGGAGGAGCTTGCAGCGACGATGCAGGAGGTATCGAACAGTGCGGGAGCCATCAATATCAATGCGGAGGCAGTCAGCAAGGAAGTCAATGACATCGCCCAGAAATCCGGTGAGATCAATGATTATTCCAAGACAATGAAACAGCATGCAGATCACATGGAAAAGACGGCGCGCAGCAACAAAGAAGAGACGGACCAGAAGGTAAATGAGATTCTGTCTGTTTTAAGTCAGGCGATTGAGGACAGTAAGAGTGTGGATCAGGTCAACTCCCTGACAAACGACATTTTAAATATCTCCAGCCAGACAAACCTGTTGGCTTTGAATGCTTCCATAGAGGCGGCGAGAGCCGGTGAGGCAGGAAAGGGCTTTGCGGTCGTTGCGACGGAAATCAGCCAGTTAGCGGACTCCAGCCGTGAGGCAGCCAACAACATACAGGAGATCAACACGATTGTGACGGGCGCTGTACATAATTTGTCAGAGCACGCCAACAGTTTAGTCACCTATATGCAGGAATCCATTCTTCCTGAGTTTGATGCGTTTGTGGAAGAGGGAGGCCAATATAAGGAAAATGCGACCTATGTGGAATCCGTGATGGATGAATTTACGGAGAGCACAAACGAGTTGAAGAAAGTTGTAGCTGAGATTGCAGCTTCCATCAATTCAATTACATCTGCAATTGAGGAGGGCGTAAAGGGAGTCACAGGTGCAGCGGAGAGTACGCAGACGCTCGTCTATGATATGGACAATATCACAAGACGAATGGATGAAAATCAAAGGATTGCAGGAGATTTGCAGAAGGAGACGGCAATTTTTAAAAAGCTGTAGAGGAGTAAATTGTATAAGGGGGAATAGAGATGGAGAGAATCAGACAGATTTCTTACGGGCAGTTTAAAGAGATTGTCGACAGGCTGGATTACTGTATGGATGACTATCTCTATATTTACGATTTGAAGCATGATTTATATTATATTTCCAGAAATGCCCTGAAGCGTTTTGCATTGCCGGCGAACGAGTTTCACGACTTTTGGGAGAATCACAGGAAGTTTGTATACCGGGAGGACATTGAACTCTTAGAAAAAGATCTGGAGGGAATCACAAGCGGGGAGAAAGATTTTCACAATCTGGAGTACCGCTGGTTAGATGTCAAACGGCAGCCGGTGTGGATCAACTGCCGTGGATGTGTACTCAAGGATGAAGAGGGAAGACCGGAGTTTATGATTGGCTGCATCAATGAGATTGGAACGAAGCAAAAGGCGGATAATGTCAGCGGTCTCCTCGGAGAGTCTAGTCTTCGCAATCTGTTAGAACAAGCGCTGCTTGAGCAGAGGAAGGGATTCCTTGTCCGAATCGGAATCGATAATTTTAAGGAGATCAATGAGAACAAGGGCATGGAATACGGGGATATGATTCTGCGCAAAATCGCGGAGTGTATTCAGAGCATTCTCACCCCGGGACAGAGCGCCTACCGTGTGGTTGCAGACGAATATCTGATTGTGGATTTTGCCAATCACGATCTGGTTCAGACGAGAAGAGTCTACCGGAAAATCTGCCAGAAAATCAGCGATTTTTTGGCGGAGAACCAGTATGAAGTGTTCTTTACCGTCTCCGCAGGAATCGTGGATCTGGCGGAGATAGAGAATCCAACCTATGTGAATATCATGAAATTTTCCGAGTTTGCACTCTCTCAGGCAAAACATTCCGGAAGGAATCAGGACTGTGTTTTTCATTATGAGGACTATGAAAAGTTTTTGAGAAAGCGTGCGCTGCTCCGAAAGATGAGGCATTCCATCAATGACAATTTTTATGGATTTGAAGCAAATTTTCAACCGATTATGGATATCAGAAGGAGGGAGCTCTATTGTGCGGAGACGCTGCTTCGCTATCACGCGGAGGAATTCGGGATGGTCTCGCCGGTGGAGTTCATTCCAATCTTAGAGGAGAGCGGGCTGATTGTCCCGGTGGGAAAATGGGTTTTGTACCGGGCGATGGAGGCGTGTAAAAAGATTCGTCAGCAGATACCGAAGTTTCGGGTATCGGTCAATGTCTCCTATGTCCAGGTGCTCAAAACAGATATGTTAGGAGAGATTTTGATGGCGCTTCGAACCTATGATTTAGAGCCGGACAGCATTGTGGTGGAACTGACGGAGAGCGGATTTCTAGAGCAGAATGCCAGATTTATACAGTTCTGTGAAGGATTGAAAAAATATAAGATTCCGCTGGCGTTAGATGATTTTGGAACGGGATATTCGAATTTCCACTACCTCGCCGATCTGAATCCGAACACAATCAAAATCGACCGCTCTTTTACGCTGAAAGCTTTAAACAGCGAGGAGGAGTACACACTTCTCCGCTATATGGTGGATATGTCCCACAGCATGGGATTAAAGCTCTGTATCGAGGGAATCGAGACCGAACAGGAGTTGAAGAGAATATCACGAATCGAACCTGACTACATACAGGGTTTTTACTATGGAAGACCGAGTATGCTTGAGAAGTTCGAACGGGAATATGTCTGTTGACAGATTGTGATGATATTTTTGGGTAAATCGGCAAAGAATAAACATGAGATTTTTAATTGAGAATATAGAAAAAAGTGATGGAGGATAGCGTATGGCAGTAAATCATGTGGAAGAATTCCGCGGGGACTTAAAAGAGTTTCGAGAGATGACAGAGAAGTTTTACCGGGGGGAGTTGACAGTACCGCAGTACAAGTCCTTTTCCGGGGGATTTGGAAGTTATGCACAGCGCGGAGCCAAAAAGAGTATGCTGCGCCTTCGCCTTGCCGGAGGAGAGATTGACAAGGATAACCTTAAATTCATCGCAGACAGTATGAAAAAATATCAGATTGACCGGGCACATTTTACGACCTGTCAGACCGTGCAGCTCCATGATCTGTCGGAGGAGACTGTGTGCAGTCTGATTGAGGAGGCATTTGACCACGGCATCATCACGCGCGGAGGCGGCGGGGATTTTCCGCGAAATGTCATGTGTTCCCCGCTGTCGGGCGTGGCTATAAAGGAGTGCTTTGATGTGCTGCCTTACGCGAAGGAGGCGGGGGATTATCTGCTTGGTTTCATCAAGAAAGTAAAACTTCCGCGAAAGCTGAAAGTGTGTTTTTCAAATCGCGAGCAGAATGAGACACATGCCACGTTTCGCGATCTCGGTTTCGTGGCAAAGGAGAATCAGAAATTTGATGTCTATATCGCCGGCGGACTTGGAATCAAACCGAAGATGGGCGTGAAGGTGCTTGAGGATATCGAGCCTTCCAAAGTGTTGTACTGTGTGAAGACGATGGTGGATATTTTTACAAAGTACGGCAATTACGAAGTAAGAGCGGCATCGAGAACCAGATTTATGCAGGACAGCCTCGGCGCGGACGGGCTGCGCCTCGCTTATATTGAGTGCTATGAGGAGAACTTAAAAAAGGAGCAGTTAGACCTTGAAATCACGCCGCGGGAAGTGAAGAAGCAGGGAGCCGGAGACATCTCGCACCAGCGCGTGATTCCGCAGAAGCAGAAGGGTTTGTACGCGGTGTCCTACCATCCAATCGGCGGTGTAGTGGGAAACGAATTCTTTCAAACCATCTATGATACGATCAAGGAGATGGAGGAGGTAAAAGTCCGCATCACACCGGATGAGGGAATCTATGTCATCAATCTGACGGCGGATGAGGCTAAAAAGGTGCTTGCCGTCACGGATGACGGGGCAAAGACACGGTTTGAGCGCTCTGTTGCCTGCATCGGGGCGACAACCTGCCAGGTCGGCATCGGCGATTCCCAGGCGCTGTTAAAGGCTTGTATCGAGCGTGTGCGCAGGGAGAATTTTGAGGATGAAGTGCTTCCGATGATTCATATTTCAGGATGTCCTTCTTCGTGCGCTGCGCACCAGATTGGGACAATCGGATTTCGCGGAGGGAAAAAACCGTCGCCGGAGGGACCGAAGTTCGCGTTTGCTGTGTACGATTACGGAAGTGAACTTTTAGGTCAGGAGAAATTCGGGGAGGAGCTTGGCTCACTCTACGCGGAGGATATACCGGAGTTTTTAGCGGAGCTTGGAAGGGCAGTGAGTGTCAGCGGACACACCTACGAGGAATTTCGCGAGAAGTATCCGGATAAATGGATTGAGATTTTTGAAAAATATCTGACGAAGTGATGACACAAGAGGAAAATTCGGGCATAGGATAGAAAAAAGAAGACGGAAATTGGAATGAGCCTGATTATTGTGGAGTACAGGGATACCATTGTTCCTACAAGTGTAAATTATTCTGCGAGACTAAATGATGAAGTCATGCGGGAGCTTGTGGGGCGGTATCCTTTTATACAGATGGGAACAATTGGAAGAAGCGCTATGGGAAAAGAGATTCCATATCTGAAAATCGGAAATGGAACCAGGGAAGTTTTCTATAACGCTTCTTTTCATGCGAATGAGTGGATTACGACGCCGGTGCTTTTAAAGTTCGCGGAGGATTATGCGAAGGCGTACGAGGCGGGGGGAACCCTGTTTGGCGCGAACGCGAGGCGGCTGTTCGAACGGTTTTCCCTCTATCTGGTGCCGATGGTAAACCCGGACGGGGTGGATTTAGTGACCGGGGTGCTCTCGGAAGGGGAGTACTATGAGCGGGCGAGAGAGATTGCACTCGATTATCCGCAGATTCCATTCCCGGATGGCTGGAAGGCGAACCTGGAGGGAATCGATTTAAATCTCCAGTTCCCGGCGGGGTGGGAGAATGCAAAAGAAATTAAATTTTCACAGGGGTATGACAGACCGGCGCCGCGGGATTACGTCGGGGAGGCGCCGTTAGCTGCTCCGGAGAGCAGGGCGGTCTACGATTTTACAAGGGCGCACAATTTTGAACTGATCTTAGCGTATCATACGCAGGGGGAAGTGATATACTGGAAGTATTTAGACTACAATCCCGAGGATGCCTATGAGATTGGACAGTATTTTCAGATGGTCAGCGGGTATCTGCTCGAGGAGACGCCGCAGGTGTCCGGCTATGCGGGATACAAGGACTGGTTCATCCTGGAGTACAACAGACCGGGCTATACGATCGAGGCGGGACTCGGTGTGAATCCGCTCCCGATCAGCCAGTTTGCCCAGATTTATGAGAAGAACCGTCTGATTCTTCTCGGGGGAATGACACAGTTATAACAGACAGGAAATCAGGACTCTGCAAGCTGTAAATCGTAAAGATTTTTGTAGAGTCCGTTTTTTTGCAGCAGTTCCTGATGCGAACCGGATTCCTCGATGCGCCCGTGGTGCATGACGATAATCTTATCCGCGTGCTGTATCGTGGAGAGACGGTGTGCAACCATGATTGTAGTTCTTCCTTCCATCAGGTGTTCTAAGGCTTCCGTTATCATGTGCTCCGTCTCCGTGTCGATGTTTGCCGTCGCCTCATCTAAGACGAGGATGGCAGGCTGGTAGGCAAGGCAGCGGGCGAAGGAGAGCAGCTGGCGCTGTCCGGCGGAGAGCGTGCTTCCGCGCTCGGTCACCGGTTCGTCGTAGCCGTGTGGCAGTTTTTCGATGAAGGAAGCTGCGTTGACGATTTCGGCTGCCCGCTTGATCTCGTCGAGGGAGATGGCGTCATTGCGCAGGGAGATATTGCTCTTGATATCCCCGGTGAAGATGAACACGTCCTGCTGAACCTGACCGATTGCGCGGCGGAGAACGTCGGTGTCAATCTCCTTGATGTCCACACCGTCGATGAGAATCTCCCCTCTTTGGATGTCAAAGTACCGACCGATCAGATTGAGGATGGAAGATTTGCCGGCACCGGTTGCGCCGACGAAGGCAATCTTTTCCCCGGGCTCAATCACAAAACTCACATCCTTTAGAATGTAGTCCTCCTTTTCGTAGGCGAACCAGACGTGGCGGAATTCAATTCTTCCACGGATGGCAACGTCCGTCGGGCGGGACGGGGAGACAATCTCCGGTTTCTCGTCTAGGATGGAAAAAATCTTTTCTGCGGAGGCGAGGGAGGATTGCAGGGTACCGAATTGTTCCGCCAATTCCTGAATCGGTTCGAAGAAGGAACTGATGTAGGTGATAAAGATGAACAGGGTTCCGAGCGAGAGCGTGCCTCTTAAGACCGAAGAACTTCCGGTTCCAATTACAATTATCATCGCAAGGATTGATATCATGTAGATGGAAGGGCGGAAGATGGCAAAGGTCATGACCTCGCGCCAGTTGGCGGCAAACAGTTCCCTCGATTTTGTCTCAAATTCCAAGTATTTTTCCTTCTCACGCGCAAAAATCTGAATCAGCTTCATGCCGGAGATGTGCTCGGACAAAAAGGTGTTGAGCTCGGTAATCTTCGTGCGCGTAATCTGGTACGCCTTCCTTGACATATAGCGGAAAAAGAAGGTAAGCACAGTGACAAGCGGGAGCAGCAGGAAGGAGACGCCCGCCATCTTCGGGTCGAGAGTAATCATGACCACCGCGTAGCCGAGTATTTTAACCAGGTTCTTGAACAGTTTGACAAGAATGGTGGTAAACAGCTCGTTGACCGCCTCCGTGTCGTTCGATACGCGGGTCACGAGCTTGCCGACCGGCGTCGTGTTAAAAAAGTTTAAGGACAGGCTGTGGATATGGGAAAACACTTCTTCCCTCATCCGGTAGATAATCTGTTGTCCCATCTTCTGCAGCATCCAGGTTAAGGCAGCGTTTAGCACGAAGCCTGCAAGCAGCAGGAGCAGGTAGAGGGCTGCGGCGTGCAGGATGCCGATGAAATCCGGCTGGCGCTGTGCCCACAGGGCGGCCCTGTCAAGCGAAGAGGCATCAAAGTCTCTGGTGATGTAGTTGTCGATGGCATCGCCGATGATAATCGGGCGGTAGAGCTCCACAATAATCGTGAGCAGCACGAGGATGCTGGCAATTAGCATCACGAGTTTATGAGGTTTTAAGTAGGAGAGCAGTCTTTTCATTGCAGTTCACCTCCCGCGTTCAAAGCGTCTAACTGTTGTTTTTCGAACATATCGTGATAGATTCCGTTCAATTCCATAAGTTCTTTGTGGTTTCCGATTTCTTTTGCCTCGCCGTCCTCGAGGACGAGGATAATGTCCGCATTCTGGATGGTGGAGATTCGGTGGGCAATTAAAATCGTGGTTTTCCCCTTTCGATTCTCTTTTAAATTATGTAAAATGTGTTCCTCCGTATCCGTGTCCACAGCCGAGAGAGCGTCGTCTAAGATGAGAATCGGAGCATTTTTCATCAGTGCGCGCGCAATCGAACTGCGCTGCTTCTGCCCGCCGGATAAGGTGACACCGCGCTCTCCGACGATGGTCTCGTAGCCGTCCGGAAACTGGATGATGTTGTCGTGGATGCACGCCGCTTCCGTGGCTCTTGTGATGGCTTCCATGTCTTCGTCCTCCACGCCGAACGCAATGTTGGATTTTAATGTGTCGGAGAAGAGAAAATTGTCCTGCGGCACATAGGCGATATTTTCACGCAGGGTCTTGAGCGGAATCTGATTGATGTCAGTCTCATCGAGAAAAATCATGCCGGGTTTTGTCTGGTAGAGGTGCAGCAGCAGATTGACCAAGGTGGATTTCCCGTTGCCGGTGCGCCCGATGACAGCGAGCGTGGTGCCCGCCGGAATGTCGAGTGTAATGTCTTTTAAGGTCGGCTCACTGTGCCCCTTGTGGACAAAGGAGAGATGGGAGAGACGGATGTGCCCCGTCAGGTCTCCGGTGTCTTTGACATTGTCGCCATCCGCAATCTCCGGCACCTCCTCTAACACCGTCTGGATACGGCGGATGGACGCGGCTCCCTGCGAGAACATGTTGATGGCCTCCCCGCAGGCGAGCATCGGCCACACGAGCATGTTGATGTACTGGTTGAAGGCGACAAAGCGCCCGAGGGTGATGTCGCCCATCAGTGCCAGATAACCGCCGTAAATTAATGTGATGAGGCTCGAGAGACCGATGATGACATCTAAAAGAGGCATCACGACCGCCTGCAGCCTGACGACGTGCAGATTTTTGTCCATGACGTTTTTATTCTGCGCGGCGAAGGCGTAAAGTTCTGCGCGCTCTCTGACAAAAGCCTTGATGACGCGCACACCGGAAAAGCTCTCCTGCACAAAATCGGTCAGGTCGGAGACGGCCTCCTGCCGCTTTAAGAAGCGGCTGTGCATGATTTTTCCGTAGTAGATCTCACCGACGCAGATGAGAAACATTGGAACGATGGCCATCAGAGTCAGCTTGAAGTCGACGTAATACATCATCTGGAAGATGACCATCACGGTCATGACGGAGGCGTCGAAGACGCAGATGACCGCGGGACCGATCGCCATGCGCACGGCGTTTAGGTCGCTTGTAAAGCGGGTCATCAGGTCGCCGGTCTTGTGTTCGTTAAAGTATTCCACACTCATTTTTTCGAGGTGGGCGAACATGTCGTTGCGCAGCTCGCACTCGATGGAGCGGGAGGCGCCGAAGAGGAAGAAGCGCCAGAGAAAGCGCCCGACGGCGAGCGTCAGTCCGAGGAGAAAAAGCCAAAGCAGACATATTTTTACGCCGTCCCAGTCCATCGTGTGCGCGGTGAGTCCGTCCGTGATGGTTCCGGTCAGCTTTGGGATGAAAAGGTTGGCAAAGTCAACTACAAATAGCGTTATAATGCCGGCACAGTACCGGACCTTGTGTTTTTTGATATATTGAACGATAAATTGAAAAGAATTCATAGAGCCCTCCGATATGTCAGATAAAAAATGTACCTGTTCATTTTATCGCCAAAATGTGGAAAATTCAATCTCTTTTGCAAAAACACGCGGGTGAAAAGTCTCTGGCATGAAAAATTTTTCCCGTCATATATTCTAGTAAGAAATGACAGCGCCGTATCTGTGGAGAGAGCGCGGGGAGAATGTGTGGAAAATCAGGGAAAAAAGAAAGTTTGGAAAATGAGGGGAAAAAGGGCGGCGGCGGTGATGCTTCTGCTCGTTCTCACTTTTTTATCCGGGAGAGGGGCGGCCTCCGTCGCAGAGGATTGTGCGGAGACCTTTTTTGTGCAGGAGGAGGCGGACAACTGGGGCTTAGGATTTGGCGCCGAGGGCAGCCAGCCGACCGGAAATGTCAGTGCGGACGAACTGAAACAGTACGACGCTTATTACATCGGTGATGCCGGGGAGAAAGTGCTCTACCTGACATTCGACTGCGGATATGAGAATGGGAATACGGAGGCGATATTGGACGCCTTGAAAAAGCACAATGTGACGGGCACTTTTTTTGTAGTCGGGCATTTCTTAGAGACTGCGCCGGATATTGTAAAGCGCATGGTTGAGGAGGGGCATATTGTCGGAAATCACACCTATCACCACCCGGATATGTCAGCCATCTCGGACATTTCTTCGTTTCAGAAGGAGATGACGGATGTGGAGAATCTGTTTTCAGAAATCACGGGGGAGAAGATGAGCACTTTTTACCGTCCGCCGCAGGGAAAATACAGCACCGAGAATCTTTCGATGGCAAAGGAGTTAGGTTATCAGACCTTTTTCTGGAGCCTTGCCTATGTGGACTGGAACGTCGACGCACAGCCGACGAAGGAGGAGGCATTCTCCAAGCTGCTGACCAGAGTGCATCCCGGGGCGATTGTGCTGCTTCACTCCACCTCGTCGACTAATGCGCAGATTCTGGATGAACTGCTGACAAAGTGGGAGGAGATGGGATATACCTTTGCGCCGCTGTCTGAGTTGTGCAAATAATGTAACAGTTCCGCTGCTGTTTTTTGTAGATGAAATTGTCCTGATATGGTATGATTGTTAAGGTGAAAGGACTTTAAGGTATGAACGAGAGACAAAAACATATATGTATAGGAATTTTAGCGCACGTTGACGCGGGAAAGACGACGCTGTCGGAGGCGATGCTCTACGAGAGCGGCAGCATCCGCCGGCTCGGGAGAGTCGACAATCAGGACGCTTACTTAGACACATACGATTTAGAGCGGCAGAGGGGAATTACCATCTTTTCCAAGCAGGCGCGGTTTGCGTGGAAGGATGTGCAGATTACGCTGTTAGATACCCCGGGGCATGTGGACTTCTCCGCGGAGATGGAGCGGGCACTTCAGGTGCTTGATTACGCGATTCTTGTTGTCAGCGGGGCGGACGGCGTGCAGGGACATACAAAGACTCTGTGGCATCTGCTGGAACGCTACCGGGTACCTACATTTGTATTTGTAAATAAAATGGATCAGCCGGGGACGGAGCGCGGGATGTGCTGTCGGGAACTGCAGCATCAGCTGAGTGCGGGCTGCGTCGATTTTACACAGGGGAAGGCGGAGCTTTTTGACGAGGCTGCCATGTGCGATGAGGGGGCGATGGAATATTTTTTAGAACACGACTGCCTCGGGGAGGAGCAGCTAAAAGAGCTGATTGCGGAGAGAAAACTATTCCCGTGCTATTTTGGCTCCGCGCTAAAATTAGACGGCGTGAGGGAATTGTTAGACGGGATTGCATCCTATGTCAAAGAGCCGGTCTATCCGGACGAATTTGGCGCTAAAGTATTTAAGATTGCGAGGGATGAGCAGGGAAAACGCCTGACCTATTTAAAGGTTACGGGAGGTTCCTTAAAAGTGAAAGTCGCACTGTCTTGCGGGAAGGATGACTGGGTGGAAAAGGTCAACCAGATTCGCCTCTACTCCGGGGAAAAATACGAGGCGGTTCAGGAACTTCCGGCGGGAGAAATCTGTGCCGTCACAGGGCTTACAAAGACTTATCCGGGGCAGGGGCTCGGGCGTGAATCTGCCTCGGCGCATCCCGTTTTAGAGCCGGTTTTAACCTATCAGATTCTGCTTCCGGAGGGGGTGGATGCGGCGGTTATGCTGCCGAAACTGCGGGAACTCGAGGAGGAGGAACCGGAGCTTCAGGTCGTCTGGAAGGAGGAGCTTAGGGAACTTCAGGTGCAGGTCATGGGTGAGGTGCAGCTTGAAATCTTGCAGAGCCTTATTTTTGAGCGATTCGGCGTGAAGGTGACCTTTGGAGCCGGAAATATCATTTATAAGGAGACTATTTTAAACAGAGTGGAGGGCGTCGGGCACTTTGAACCGCTGCGCCACTACGCGGAGGTTCACCTTCTGCTGGAGCCGGGGGAGCCGGGAAGCGGCATGCAGTATGCTCTCGACTGCAGCGAGGATGTGCTCGATAAGAATTGGCAGAGGTTGATTTACACCCACTTTTTGGAGCGGGAGCAGCGTGGTGTGCTCATCGGCGCCGCGCTCACCGACACGAAAATCACGCTCGCATCGGGCAGGGCGCATTTAAAACATACCGAGGGAGGGGATTTCAGGCAGGCGACCTACCGCGCCATCCGCCAGGGACTGATGCAGGCGGAATCGGTGCTCTTAGAACCCTATTATGAATTCCGGCTCTCCGTGCCGGCCGGGTCGGTCGGACGAGCCATGACGGATATCGAGAAGCGGTTTGGCATCTGCAAGATTGAGGAGAACGACGGAGAGCAGACGGTGCTCACCGGGCGGGCGCCTGTCGCCACAATGCAGGACTATCCGAAGGAAGTGATTGCGTACACAAAAGGGCGGGGCAGGATATTCTGTACCGTGGCAGGGTATGACAGATGCCACAATGAGGAGACTGTGATTGCTGCGAGGGGCTATGAGCCGGAACATGATCTTGCATACACGCCGGATTCCGTCTTCTGCGCCCACGGTGCGGGCTTTGTCGTGCCGTGGCAGGACGTTCCGTCCTACATGCATCTTGAGAGTGTGCTGCTGCAGGAAAGAGAGCAGGACAAACCGGAGCTTACGGATGCGGCGGCAGGGGCGGAGCGCGAGGAACTCTGGATTGGAACGGAGGAGATTGACGCGATTTTAGCGCGCACTTTTGACGCGAACCGCAGGAAAAAGGACGTACCCCGGAACGGTTACAGGAAGAGGAGATACACGCCGGATTCGTATGCCACGGTGCGAAGTTTTAAGAACGCGCCGGTCAGCCGGAAAGAATATCTGCTCGTGGACGGTTACAATGTCATCTTCGCATGGGACGAGTTGAACGAGCTTGCAAAGGTCAGCTTAGACGGTGCGAGGGGAAAACTTCTAGACCTCCTCTGCAATTATCAGGGAATTCGTAAGTGTGAGCTGATTGCAGTCTTTGATGCCTACCGCATCGAGGGACACAGGACGGAAATTTTCGATTATCACAATATACATGTGGTCTTTACGAAGGAAGCGGAGACGGCGGATCAGTACATCGAAAAATTTGCCCATGAGCACGCGAAGGAAGACCGGGTGACGGTCGCAACCTCCGATGGATTAGAGCAGATTATCATCCGGGGGGAGGGGTGTCATCTCATTTCGTCACGTGAATTAAAGGAGGAGATGGAGCGCGCGAACGCAGCCGTCCGGGAGGAGTTTGCACAGAAGCGTCAGAGTGAGAAGCGGTTTTTGCTCGATGAACTCTCGGAGGAGGAGCGGAAAAAATTGCACGGATCTATCCGCGATGAATAAAATAAATCAAATTAGCGGGCTTGAAATTGATGAATTTTCATCAAAATTGTAAAAAATATCAACCAAAATGATTAAAATTAATCATATCACTTTAGGTGAGAATATGATACTATAGTTGAAACGTATGGAAAGGCAGGAGAGTGGAATGAGAAACGCAAAAAAATATATGAGACAGTATTTTTTACCGCCGGTCTGCGAGTATGACTGGGTAAAAAAGGATTATATCGACAAACCGCCGGTGTGGTGCTCCGTCGATTTGAGGGATGGAAATCAGGCGCTGATTGAGCCGATGAGTTTAGAGGAGAAGGTGGAGTTCTTCCAGATGTTAGTCGACATCGGATTCAAAGAGATTGAGGTGGGATTTCCGGCAGCGTCCGAGACAGAGTTCATCTTTATGAGAACATTGATCGAGCGCGATATGATACCGGACGATGTGACGGTTCAGGTGCTGACGCAGGCGAGGGAACATATTATCCGCAAGACGTTCGAGGCCGTGAAAGGTGCGCCTCACGCGGTAATCCATCTGTACAATTCGACATCCGTTGCACAGAGAGAGCAGGTCTTTAAGAAGAACAAGGAGGAGATTAAACAGCTCGCCATCGACGGTGCGAAGCTGTTAAAAGAGTTAGCGGACGAGACGGAGGGAGATTTCTCCTTTGAATACAGCCCGGAGAGTTTTCATGGAACGGAGGTCGAGTACGCGGTCGAGGTGTGCAACGCAGTGCTCGATGTATGGCAGCCGAAGGCGTCTAACAAGGCGATTATCAATATTCCGGCCACCGTTGAGACGGCGATGCCGCACGTTTTTGCAACGCAGATTGAATATGTCAGCAAGCACTTAAAATACCGCGATAACGTAGTTTTAAGCCTCCATCCGCACAACGACAGAGGAAGCGGAGTCAGCGACGCGGAGCTTGGCATCTTAGCCGGCGCGGACCGCATCGAGGGGACCTTGTTTGGAAACGGGGAGCGCACCGGAAACGTGGACATTATCACACTTGCCATGAATATGTATTCCCACGGTGTCGACCCGGAACTCGATTTTTCCAATATGCCGCAGATTCGAGAGACGTACGAGAGACTGACGAGAATGCAGGTCAATGCGAGACAGCCTTACGGCGGAGATTTGGTGTTCTCCGCATTTTCCGGTTCCCATCAGGACGCGATTGCAAAGGGAATGGCATGGCGCGAGGAGAAACAGCTCGACAAGTGGACCGTACCGTATCTTCCAATCGATCCGGTGGATGTGGGACGCACCTACGATTCCGACGTTATCCGTATCAACAGTCAGTCCGGCAAGGGCGGAGTCAGCTACATCTTAAAGCAGAACTTTTCCCTCTCCATCCCGGAGAAGATGCGCGAGGAAGTCGGCTATGCGGTAAAGCAGGTGTCGGATGAGACACACAAGGAACTTTCTCCGCAGTGGGTCTATGAGATTTTTGAAAACAACTACATAGACTATGTACCGAATTTCTCCATTGCAGAGTGCCATTTCAAACAGAACGACGGAATCATGGCGGAGGTGACAATCCTTAGCGGCGGGAAGAAAGCGGTCGTGGATGCAAACGGAAACGGACGATTAGATGCCGTCAGCAATACGATTAAGCAGTATTTTGGCATCAGCTACGAGTTGTCGGTCTATGAGGAGCACGCGCTCTCTCATGGCTCCTCCTCCAAGGCGATGGCCTATGTGGGAATCACCTGCAACGGCAGGATGTACTGGGGTGCCGGCATGAACGAGGATATCATCAAGGCATCCATCCACGCGCTCGTTGTGGCGGTCAACAAGCTGCCGGAGGTGGCGCAGGAGGAGAACGGCAAGGATGACAGACTGATTTCCATGTTGAATTATGTGCAGTCTCATTATCAGGATGTGACACTCGAGTCCTTAGCGGAGCAGTTTCATCTCTCCGTTCCATATATCTCCAAGTATATCAAGGAAAAGTCGGGCAGGACATTCGGGGAGCATGTCGCGCGCATGAGAATGAAAAAAGCAAAGGCTCTGTTAAAAAACGGGAATATGACAGTTGAGAATATCTCCTATGCGGTCGGATATCAGAATGTGGAGCATTTTAACCGCTCTTTTAAGAAGATGTTTGAGATGACGCCAATCCAGTACCGCAACAGCAGCAGGGAAGAAAAAACAATATAGAGGAAATAAAGATGTTACCACAGGATTTTTTAGAGCGAATGCAGACAATGTTAGGCGGGGAGTACCCTCTATTTCTGGCAAGTTATGAGAACGAAAAGTATCAGGCGCTTCGCCTCAACCGTTTGAAGACGACGAGGGAGGAGTTTTTAGAGCGGGTGCCGTTTGCACTGACACCGGTGCCGTGGGCGGAGGACGGCTTCTATTACGGAGGCAAGGATACCCCCGGGAAGTATCCTCTTCACGAGGCGGGAGTCTATTACATTCAGGAGCCGAGTGCAATGGCTCCGGCTGCATATCTCGGGGCAGAGCCCGGAGAAAAAATCTTAGATCTCTGCGCTGCGCCGGGCGGAAAGAGCACCCAGATTGCGGCGGCCATGCAGGGGAAGGGACTTCTTGTCTGTAATGAGATTCATCCTGCGAGAGCAAAAATTCTGTCGGAGAATATCGAGCGCATGGGAATCCGCAATGCCTTAGTGACGAATGAGACGCCGCAGAGGCTCTCCGGGGTGTTCGAGGAATATTTTGACCGCATCATGGTCGATGCGCCGTGTTCCGGGGAGGGAATGTTCCGCAAGAACGAGGAAGCCGGCGGGGAGTGGAGCCTTGCAAATGTGGAACTCTGCGCTGCGCGTCAGGCGGAGATTTTGGACTGTGCCGCCTCCATGCTGCGGCGCGGAGGACGGCTGGTCTATTCGACCTGTACGTTCGCACCGGCGGAGAACGAGGGGAGCATCAGTCGTTTCATAGAGCGCCATCCGGAGTTTTCGATTGTAAAAGCAGCTAAGACGGAGGGAATGGCGGAGGGGAATCCCGCATGGTGCAGTCATCCCGCCGCCAACATGGAGGATACCATCCGCCTCTGGCCGCACAGATTGAAAGGCGAGGGACATTATGTCGCCGTCTTAGAGAAGAAGGGCGAGGTGCCGGAGGGATACAGAGGGTACTGCCGCACAGGAGAGCAGAAGGGGATGCCGGAAAAAGAGTATAAAGAGTATACCGGTTTCTGCGATGAATTTCTGCGGACAAAGCTCTGCGGAACGGTCTTTTTGTTCGGGGAGCAGCTCTATCTTGCGCCGGAGGGAATGCCTGCCATCAAGGGGCTGAAGGTCTTAAGACCGGGGCTTCACTTAGGAACGATGAAAAAGAAACGGTTCGAGCCGGCACATGCGTTGGCCCTCGCGCTGAACCCGGGCGAGGTCAAAAATGTCATGCCGCTTTCCGCCTCGGGAAATGAAGTACGAATGTATTTAAATGGACAGACGCTGCCGTATGAGGGGGAGAAGGGCTGGTATCTTGTGACGGCCGACGGATACGGCATCGGCTGGGGAAAACTTGCCGGCGGCGTGATGAAGAATCACTATCCAAAGGGATTAAGAATCAACTACAAGAATTAGAATGGAAATCAAATGGCGAAAAACAGAACAAAATACGCCGCTTTTGGGGACTAGACGATTGGTTTTGGGTTGTTTATAATAAAAGAATAAAAGGATTGGATTGTCCGCCCGGGACAGCGTGTGCTGTCCCTCGGCGGATATTTTATAAATGGGGTGGATTACATCGGGAGGACACAAATGAAAAAGTTAAAAAGATATCAGGTCATTTTGATTATCATAGGATGTATGCTTTTTAATTTCGTTGGAATTGCGGTGACACGCAGATTCTGTTTTCCTGTCTGGCTCGGGACTGTGGGAACGTGTTTTGCTGCAAGCTACACGGGCATGGCGGGTGCAATCGCAGCAGGAGTTATCCCGCAGATGGTCTGCAATCTGATGAACGGGGGTTCCCCGTTCTACGGCGTTGTGAGTCTGATCGTGGCGATTCTCATCTGGCTCTGTGCAAGCAGAGGGCAGTTTGAGGAATTCTCGAAGATGATGATGTCAGGATTCTGGGTCGGAGTCATCACCGCAATCGTATCTGTTCCTTTCAACCTTGTGTTTTTAGGAGGATACACCGGCAACTGGTGGGGGGATGTCCTGTTCGATATGCTCGATTGGAGAGGGATGCCGGTACTGACCGATGCATTGGCGGCAGCCGGAATTGTAGAGATTGTGGATAAGCAGATTTGTTTTCTGCTCTTTTACGGAATCAGAAGGCTGGCTGTCGGGATAGAAAAGAAAGGTGCGGTGCGCGCAGGTGCGTTCTTTCTGGTGTCGACAGTGATGCTTTCCGTGTTGTGTCCGCCGGTGGAAGCTCTGGCAAAAGTGGATGAGGAGAGTATTTCGGATAATTTTCTCGCTAAAATATACGACAACAGTTCCGGCATGATGTCCTCGGAGGCGAATGTGATTGAGGAGACGGAGGACGGATACATCTGGATTGGAAGCTACGCCGGATTGACGAGGTTTGACGGTACGGAATTCAAATTCGAGAGAACCGGAGGAATCACAAATGTAACCTGTATGCTCGCGGATTCGAGGGGACGTTTGTGGATTGGAACGAACGATAAGGGAATTGCCTGCTATGAGAACGGAAAGTTTTCTTTTCTGACGGAGGAGGATGGTCTGCCCGTGAACTCCATCCGCTCATTTTTGGAGACGGATTCCGGGACAATCTATGTGGGGACAACGGACCGGATTTGTAAAATAGAGGAAGAAAACCGGATTCAGGTTGTGGAGCAGAATTTAAGTTATGTCATCTCAATGGAGTATGTGGAAGGAAAGATTGTCGGGGTGGATAACAATGGTGAAATTTTTGCACTGGGGGAGGACGACGCGTTGATTCCAATTGGGAAGGAGTTCGACGACATATTTTGCTATTGTGTGGAACTCACCTCCAAGGGGCTTCTGATGGGAGCTGCCGACAACAGGGTCTCCCTGCTTGAAGTTGGGGAGGACGGCGTGAGTCTTGTGAGACAGTTAGAGGACGCGTTAGAGGATGTCATCGCCATCGAGGAGGACAGCAGTGGAAGAATCTGGCTCTGCGGGGAGAACCAGCTCGGTTTTTTCGATGCCGATGGCGTATTCCGGGAGCAGCATTACAAAAATTTTGACTCTGCCTTTGAGGGAATCTGTGAGGATTATCAGGGGAACATGTGGGTGGCTTCCTCGCGCTACGGTGTGATGAAACTTTCCCAGAGCCGTTTTCTGGATTTGTTTGAAAAAGCGGAGGCGGATAACAAAGTGGTAAATGCGGTGGTGCGCTATAAGGACAGTCTCTATTGCGCAACGGACGTTGGGCTGACTGTGATCCGCGAGGATGACTACACCGTCGTGCAGAATGAGCTGACAGAATATTTAGAGGGCGTGCGTATCCGCTGCCTGTTTGTAGATTCGAAGGGGAGGTTGTGGGCCTGCACCTACAGTGATTTTGGACTTGTGTGTTATAACCCGGATGCCGGGAGCGGCAGGATTGCAAGCTATACGATGGAGGAGAGCGGACTCACCAGCAACAGGGTGCGGAATATCACAGAACTTAAGGATGGGACACTTGTAGTTGGAACGGCGGACGGAATCAATTATATTGAGAACAATCAGGTCACGCAGACAATCACAGGGGAAGATGGCCTTCTCAATTCCCAGATTCTTACGCTAGCGCAGGGGGAGGACGGAAGGGTCTATGCGGGAAGCGACGGCGGTGGTCTGTATGAAATCTCCGATAAAAAAATTGTGCAGTGCTATACGACGGAGGACGGGCTGTCATCGGATGTCATTTTGCGAATCGTCCCGTATGACGGCGGATTTTTTATCGTGACGAGCAATGCACTCTGCTATAAGAAGGATAACATCAGAGTTTTAGAGGAATTTCCGTATTTTAATAACTATGATGTGATTGTAAAAGGGGAGTACGCCTATGTGCTCTCAAGTGCGGGTATCTATGCCGTGGATGCAAAGACTCTGTGCAGCGGGGAAAAGATGCAGTGCCGTCTCTACAGTGTGGAGGACGGTCTGTTATCGAGTCTGGTTGCAAACTCATGGAACTGTCCGAATGACGACGGAACAATCTATGTGTGCAGCAACAGCGGAGTTGTCGCGTTTTATGAGGCATTTGCAGTGAAGCAGCGGGAATACAAATATGGAATTACATCGGTGATATGTGACGGGGAAACAATTCCGGAACAGAACGATGTCTATGTGCTGCCTAAGACGGCAAAGAATATCACGCTTTCCGCCTCCGTCAGAAATTATGCGCTGCAGGATGTCAACGCCTGCTTCTATGTCGAGGGAAACGGAAAAAATGAGCATGAGACCGATTCGAGGCTGTACCTTTACGATGAGCTCGGCAATATGCAGATCAGCAATCTGCCGTCCGGCGAATACAAGATGCATCTGCAGATTTTAAACGCCGAGGGAGATGAAGTTCTTCAGGAGAAAGTCTATACGCTGGTGAAAGAAAAGCAGGTATATGAATTTGTGTGGTACCGTATCTATTTAGTGGTGGTCTCCATGGAGATAATCGCTTTTCTCATCTGGACAATCGTCTGGCTGCTCGGCAACAGCAGCCGCAAGGAGAAACTTGAGATACAGCGGAAGGATCTTGAGGATAAGGTCGCAGAGCAGACGGAGGAGCTCCGCGTGCAGCAGGCGTTGACAAAGAAGCTTCTGGGTGAGACGGTCGTTGCACTATCGGATGCGGTTGATGCAAAAGACCGCTATACGAGCGGCCATTCAAAACGTGTGGCGGATTACGCGAAAAAAATTGCGGAACGGATGGGAAAGACGAAGGAGGAGCAGGAGGATATTTACCGCTCCGCACTGCTTCATGATATCGGCAAGATCCGCGTGCCGGAGAGCGTAATCAACAAAACGTCAAAATTGACGGAGGAAGAGAAAGAACTGATGAGGATTCATCCGGTGACGGGATATCACATTTTAAAGAGAATCTCGAGTAATCCGATGATTGCGCAGGGGGCGAAATTCCACCATGAGCGCTACGATGGAAAAGGCTATCCAAGCGGACTGTCGGGGGACGGAATCCCGGAGATTGCAAGGATTATCGGTGTGGCGGACGCCTATGACGCGATGTCGAGCAACCGGAGTTACCGCAGGGAACTTTTGCAGGAGGTTGTGCGCGCCGAGATTGAAAAAGGAAAAGGCACGCAGTTTGACCCGGAGATAGCGGATATTATGCTGCAGATGATTGACGAAGATAAGGATTATCATATGAAACAGAATGAGGGGCAGCATAAAAAGATTCTGGTCGTGGACGATGAAGTGATGAACGTTGAGATGATTGAATTCATCATGGAGGATGAACCGCTGTATGAAATCTACAGTGTGCTAAGTGGAAAAGAGGCACTTGAGCTGCTGGAGAAGGAGACGTTTAGTGTGATTCTTCTGGATGTGAAGATGCGGGGGATGGATGGTTTTGAGACGCTTCAAAAAATTCGGGAACATTATACAGTGCCTGTTATCTTCATGACGGCGGACAAGAACGCTAAGACGATGCACAAGATGATACAGCTCGGTGTGGACGATTACATTACAAAACCGTTTGTGCCGTTAGTCTTAAAGGAGGTCATCTACAGTACCGTGAATAAATAATTGAGAAAAGTTCTGCTTGACAGGCAGAACTTTTTTGTGTATACCTAATATATACCCCATAGGGGTATGTAGATAGAACGGAAAGCAGGTGAGAGAATGAGTTGTGACTGTAAGAGGACAGAAGAGGAAGCGGAGAGACATAAGCACCGGCAGAAAGATGAAAAGAAAGATTTAATGACAAGGTTAAATAGAATCGAGGGACAGGTGCGCGGATTGAAGGCGATGGTCGAGGATGACAGGTACTGCGTGGATATTCTGACACAGGTGTCGGCAGTGCAGGCGGCGCTCAACGGCTTCAATAAGGAATTGCTTGCCCGCCACATAAAAACCTGCGTATCGGAAGATATTAAAGAGGGAAAAGAGGAAGCGGTAGATGAACTCTGCGAGCTTTTGAAAAAGATGATGAAATAGATGAGGAAAGGAAGAGCATGAAAGAGAGATTTGATGTCACGGGGATGACCTGTTCCGCCTGTTCCTCCCATGTGGAAAAGGGAGTATCAAAGGTGGAGGGAGTGCAGGAGGTCAGCGTCAATCTGCTGACAAACAGTATGCAGGTCACCTTTGATGAGGGGATGACCGACACCGGGAAAATAATTCAGGCGGTCGAGAAGGCGGGCTACGGAGCGTCCGTGAAAAATGATGCGCGCGGCGGCGGGAGGAACCCGAATGGGAGAGGGGAGCCCTCTACAGCGGCAGTGCCCGGCAGAGCAAGCGCCGGACAGACGACAGGAGCACGGCGGCAATCTGCGGGAGGGGAAGCCCCGGTGGATGCCCAGGCGAAGGTTATCGCCGGGATGAAAAAGAGGCTGGTGGTATCCCTGATTTTTTGGATTCCACTTATGTATGTCTCCATGGGACATATGATTTATGATGCGCTCGGCGTAAACTATCCGTCGTGGGAAAAGAGGTATCTGCTCGGCGCGGAAAATGCCATCACATATGCGCTCACACAGCTCTTGCTCCTCGTTCCGATTCTGATTGCGAACCAGAAGTATTTTAAAGTGGGCTTTTCAACCTTGGCGAGAAGAAACCCGAACATGGACAGCCTGATTGCCATCGGAGCAGCTGCGGCGATTGTCTACGGTATCTTTGCACTCTATCGCATGGGTTACGGTATGGGACACGGGGATTTAGAGCTCGTGCACCGCTATCTGCACGAGCTGTACTTTGAATCCGCGGGAACGATACTGACTTTAATCACAATCGGAAAATACTTAGAGACCAAGTCGAAAGGCAAGACGAGCGAGGCAATCACAAAACTGATGAACTTAGCGCCGAAGACCGTCACCGTCATGTGGGACGGGGAGGAAGCTGTCATCGGTGTCGATGAGGTGGTTGTCGGCGACATCTTTTTGATCAGACCGGGTGAGACCGTGGCGGTGGATGGCGTGATTATCGAAGGAAAATCTTCGTTTGACGAATCTGCCATCACAGGGGAGAGCATTCCGGTGCAGAAGAGGGAGGGGGACAGCGTCGTCTCCGCGACAGTCAATCAGACGGGACTCATCCGCGCGAGAGCCCGGAAAGTAGGGGAGGATACGACCATCTCCCAGATTATCCGCCTTGTGGAGGAGGCGTCCTCGAGCAAAGCGCCGATTGCGAAGTTGGCGGACAAGATTGCCGGTGTGTTTGTTCCGGTCGTCATCACAATTGCGCTGATTACCGGAGTCGTCTGGCTTCTTTGCGGAGCGGAATTTGAGTTTGCGATATCGAATGCCATAGCGGTGCTCGTCATCTCCTGCCCTTGTGCGCTCGGTCTCGCAACCCCGGTCGCTATCATGGTGGGAACCGGAAAAGGCGCTCAGAACGGAATTTTAATCAAATCCGGCGAGGCGTTAGAGACCGCTCATGACATTGATACGGTCGTCATGGATAAGACAGGAACCATCACGATGGGAAAACCTGTAATTACAGATATAGTCACGTTTGGCGCCGTAAAGGAAGAGGAACTGCTCAGACTGGCGGGCTCTCTGGAAAAGGGAAGCGAACACCCGCTCGCAGACGCGATTGTGACACACTGCAAGGAGCAGACCATCCCATTGGAAAAGGTGGAGCAGTTTCAGGCACACTTTGGAAAGGGAATCGAGGGATGCGTTGCGGGAACACGCTATTTTGCTGGGAATGAGATACTCTTAGCGGAGCAGAAAATCGACTGCCCGGACAGCGTAAAGGCGAGTGTAAACGCTTTTTCCATACAGGGAAAGACGCCGCTTTTATTCGCCGATGAGAGGGAGGTGCTCGGTGTTCTCGCGGTGGCGGATGTCGTAAAGCCGACCAGCAAAGAGGCGGTGCGGCAGTTTCAAAAATATGGAATTCATGTTATTATGTTGACAGGTGACAACGAAGTGACGGCAAACGCCATCAAGGAGCAGGTCGGTATCGATGAAGTGATTGCCGGCGTTCTCCCGACCGGGAAGGAGGCAAAGATATCTGCACTCCGCAGGGAGGGACACAAGGTCGCCATGATTGGGGACGGGAGCAACGACGCCCCGGCGCTCGCCTCGGCGGACGTGGGAATCGCCATCGGAGCGGGAACGGATGTTGCCATCGAGAGCGCGGATATCGTCCTGATGAAAAATGACCTCTTAGATGCAGTCGGAGCAATCCGGCTTAGTAAAGCGGTCATCCGCAACATCAAAGAGAATCTGTTCTGGGCATTCTTTTACAACTGTATCGGAATCCCACTGGCGGCTGGCGTGTGGTACCCGCTGTCCGGCATCAAGTTAAATCCGATGTTCGGGGCAGCGGCGATGAGTTTGAGCAGTGTCTGTGTTGTCAGCAATGCACTGCGTTTGAGATGGTTAAAATTAAAAGAAGTAAAGGAGAAAAAAATGAAAACATTTACATTGTCAATCGAAGGAATGATGTGCGGCCACTGCACAGGAAGAGTGGAGAAAGCCTTACAGGAGACGGCGGGAGTGGCGGAAGTGACAGTCAGTCTCGAGGGGAAGAATGCGGTCGTGACAGCGGAGGATACCGTGACGGCGGAGCAGTTAAAAGCAGTCGTGACGGAAGCGGGATACGAAGTGACCGATGTGAAATAGGATGAGACAGTTGGAGTATATTCGATGAAGCAGGAGCGCGTAAGAATCGTAGATATCGCGGAGGAGCTGGGGCTTAGCACAGCCACAGTCTCTAACGTGATACATGGAAAGACGAAGAAAATATCGGCGGAGACCGTGAGAAGAGTGCAGGATCTTTTGGAAAAAAGGCAGTATATTCCAAGCATGGCAGGAATTCTGCTGGCACAGAACAGTTCTAAAATTGTGGGAGTCGTGATCAACGACCATGAGAAATATGAGGGACATGCCATCGAAGATCCCTTTCTTGCGGCATCGCTCAATGCACTTGCAAAAGAGTTGGAGCAGACCGATCATTTTCTGATGCTCAAGGTTACAGGTCACTGGGAGAAAATTCCCCAATTTGCCTCCATGTGGAATATGGAGGGCATGATTCTCATCGGATTCTGTGAACAGGACTACAAAAGACTGCGGGAGCAGATGCATATTCCGTTCGTCATCTACGACGGCTATGGGCTGGCAGGGGAAAAGTTTGCCAATCTCTCCATCGACAATTTCGACGGCGGTGTGCAGGTGGGACGCTTTTTAAAAGCGCAGGGACATGAGTCGGTACTCTGCATCTCAGACAATTGTACCTGCATGGATTTAGAGCGGATAGAGGGAGTAAAGAGTGTCCTTCCTCAGGCCGATGTTCTGGTTGTGCCGATGGAATCGGGTGAGCGCCAGACGTTTTACCGGAGACATTTTGAACAGATATGCAGTCATACGGCAGTATTTGCGGTGTCGGATTACTACGCAATCGACTTTATTATGTTCTGCAAAAGTGTGGGACTCTCCGTGCCGGAGGAAATTTCGGTGGTGGGATTTGACGACAACAGGGAGAGCGAAAAATTTGTTCCGCCGCTTACGACGGTTCGTCAGGATAATGAGTTGCGGGCGCGCACGGCGGTGGAACTGTTGAATAAGATGGTGCTGGGAGAGCAGGCGGAGAGGACGCAGGTGCTTCCGGTCACACTCGTAAAGAGGGACAGTGTAAGAAAAATTGTGTAGATTCACCAAAATATTCCGTCTGTTTTTGTGAGGGGTTACGCGTTTAACCTATTGTAATATCAAGAGTATTCTTCTACTATTGAAACAGAAAGTTCAGATAGGAGAAGATGAAATGAGACAGAACAGCAGAACAGAGACAAACGATTTTGGAAGGGAACTTTTTGAGATTGCGATTCCGGTGACATTGCAAAGCCTACTGCAATCCTCCTTTTCCGTGGTGGATCAGATTATGACCGGGCAGCTGGGGAGTGTGGATATCGCGGGGATTGGAATCGCGGGAAAGTTCGCTTCCATCTATTCGGTCGTCATTGCGGCGGTAGCGGCGGTGGCGGGGATTCAGATATCCCAGTATGAAGGGAGAAACGACGAGAGGGAGGCGGCAAAAAGTTTGTGGACAAACCTGCTGCTTGCGCTATTTCTCGCCTTGTTTGTGACGGCGGCCGGCATATTCGTTCCCACTAAAATACTTGGACTCTACACCAAAGAAATTGCAGTCATACAGACAGGCGGAAGTTATCTTGGCATCTACGCGGTGAGTTTTTTGCCGCAGGCGGTCACGGTAATTTTATCCGCCTTTTTAAGGTGCGCGGGACAGGCAAAAATTCCCCTGTATGCCAGTCTGTGCGCGGCGTTTTTAAACACGGGGCTCAACTATCTTTTGATTTTTGGAAGGTGTGGATTTCCGGCATTGGGGGCAGACGGCGCGGCGCTGGCCTCCGTCGTGGCGCAGTACGCGGGATGTCTTTTGATTTTTCTTCTGTTTGTGGGACAGCATCGGAAAAATCATTGGAGACTGTCGTTTTGCGTGTTTCACACAGGGGAGAAGATTGTTCAGTACGCTGCGATTTTGCTGCCGATGCTGGTCTGTGAGTTTTTCTGGAGTCTCGGTGAAAATGTGTATGCGGGAATCTACGGTCATATCGGGACGAGGGCGTTTGCGGCGATGTCTTTGACGAACTCCGTTCAGGCGTTGGTGATTGGGGCGTTGAGCGGTGTCGCGCAGGCGGCGGGCATCATGGTCGGAAAACGCCTCGGGGCCGGCGAGGAGGAGCAGGCTTATCAGGTTTCCAAAAAACTGATGGCGGCCGGCTGGGCTGGCGCTATCGCGCTTGCACTCTGTGTGGTGTTAGGCAGCGGCGCTTATGTACAAATCTTTAATGTGGAGGAGGAGGTACGACTCATGACGCGGCAGATTCTTTTCGTCTACGCCCTGGTCGTTCCAATCAAAGTACAAAATATGATTGTCGGGGGAGGCGTACTCCGAAGCGGTGGAAAGACTGTCTATGCGATGGCAATCGATCTGACTGGCACATGGGGATTTGGAGTTCCGCTCGGTCTTTTAGCGGCGTTCGTTTGGAAACTTCCGATTGCAGCGGTCTATTTTGCACTGTCACTTGAGGAGGGCGTGAGACTTTTGATTTCACTGGTGTTGTTTCGGAGGAGAGTGTGGATGAGAAGGATATAAAAGAGGAAACTGATGTTGCAAAAATAAAATATAAGTGATATAATGCAGAGAATGTGGGGGGAAATTGATGAAAAGAGCAGGGAAAAATGGTGATGATAAGAAAAAAGCGGAAGAAATACAGAAGAATTATGGCATTGGCTATGATTGTCTGTTTACTGACAGTCGATGCCATGTCTTTTCGTACAGTCTTTGCACAGAGCATCAATGAAAGACTTGCAGTGGAGATTACTGCAGGAAGAAACGGAGAGACAGCAGAGTCTGGGGAAACGCTCTATGCCAAAGTGGTGTCCCGTTATTCTAAGGCAAACAATCCCAAAAAAAATGTGGGAGTTGCCATTCAGATAAGTGAGTTACCGGAAGGAGTTACCGTTGCAGGTTTTACAAATGGGGTAAAAGAGGTAACTTATAGGGATGAAGAAAATAGTGAGCATAACATTTTTCTCCAAATCGTAGAGGAAGATGGAGTAACATACATTGAGTTTGAACAGCCGGCAGGTGCAACTCTGGAATTTGAAGTACAGTTCAATTCCACCAACGGTATTATGGAAAATGGAGCCGGAGTTACCCTTAGTGTTGACAGTGAAAAAATAACCGGGCTGGATACGCCCATTGGTGACAATGATTCTCTTAGTGGACCTCTTACCCTGACATGGAGTGCTGATAATGAATGGGATAATGTAGATAAGAAGGTAAACAATGCAGATTCCAACGAAATTGCAGTAACCAGGGAAAACAAGTTGTCGGGAGAGCTTACCTACAGCATAGAAGCAAACAGTTCCAACCGCGAGGACTTCGGGGAAATCTGGACAGATTACATTCTGGTGACAGACACCCT
This sequence comes from uncultured Roseburia sp., assembly GCA_964495195.1. Lineage (GTDB taxonomy): Bacteria > Bacillota > Clostridia > Lachnospirales > Lachnospiraceae > Roseburia. Next base: position 27,601 of record CAZBUW010000002.1, on the reverse strand, counting down.
GACACTTCCGGAGAATATTTCCTTTCCGGAGGGAGCAAGGGTCAATGGAGATAAGACTGCAATAGTAGATGCGAATGGAAATAAAATTTTCTATTTCTCCGATATGCAGCAGGATGGAAACGTTACCGGACTTACCTTGGAAGGAAAGAAAGTTACATATACCGTACAGGTTCCAAACACCCATAAGGAGAATGGGGTTCCGGTACAGGAGCAGGACAATCTTTCTCTGGAATTGAAGCTGAATGCAAATCTTCTGGTTCTGACCGATGACTACTGCAATAAAGAAGCGGAAGAGATAAAGAAAGACGTCATCGAAAATAAGGCGGCTATTCAGCCGGTACCTTACAAACCGTATGATGTAAAAGGTTCGGAAGACACGGTTACCACAGTTCCGATTTCCGATACGGAAGAGTTCGTTGTAGAAAAAGAAGCAGATAAGGAATCGGTTCAGGCGGGAGATACCGTGACCTATACCTTATCCGTTGAAAATACCGGGCTCAGACCAATTCGGGTGCAGGATGAGAATGGTAATTATTATAAAGTGACAGACGCACTTCCGGTATACTTATATCTGACACAGACTCAGATTGACAGTCTGCCGGCGGGCGTAAGTTATGATAAAGCGGGGCATACCATATTCTGGATTCCGGGTGAGGCGGACATTGCTTCGGGAGAAAAGCGTCAGGTAAGTTTTTCTGTAACGGTACGAGACGCACAGGACGATGTGATGCTGACACTTTCTAACGGTGTACGAATCCGCAATGTGGCGCAGTTTAAGGGAAGCTATTCAGACGCAGCAGATATTATTTATCGGAAAGCAGAAGTGAAGGTAGAGAAGACAAGCAAGGATGAAGATGGAGACGGAAAGGTTTCTAACGGCGAAAAGATTACTTACACTCTTACCATAGAGAATAGTACAGACCTGAATACAGTCATGGAAGAGGTAATCACCGACAATCTGCCGGCAGGACTTGAGTTCGTGTCAGCTTCCATCGGATACAACAGATTGATAACGGAAAGCGGTATCTATGTTCTACATGGCGGGAACGGGAATGAGCCGGAGCATACGGTACAGTTCAAATTAGACGGCAGCAAGCTGACCTGGAACATCGGAGTTGTTCATGCACATGAAAAAATAAAACTTTCCTATGTGTGTACCGTAAATACAGATGAGTTAGTACTAAAAAATCAGCTTGCCAACACGGTGACCACCTCCTCGGGTGACAGCGATACAGACTGTGTCGGGGTAGATTATCCGTTGGACTTAGAAAAGAAAGTAGAACAGGATACTGAGGTAGTCTGGGGAGATAAAACCATATTTGATTACACGGTTTCTGTTGAAAATGATAAGGAAAAACCAAGTCAAAAAGAGGATCTGGAGATGACAGACCAGTTACCATCCGGAATGCTTCCGGTGGGCTGCACTCTGTTGCAGCATCAGACTGTTGACAATAAGACGGTGGATAAAGAGATTTCATGGGAAGACTTTGCAGCAGGAGAGTGGGACAGAGAAGGCATCTCCACCTTTACGGCAGTTGTCGGAGGCAGAGAAGCCAAGGTGGAAAAGACATGGCAGGGAGTGAAGCTGACATGGTGGATTGGAAAACTGGCTCCGGGAGAGAAAGTAGAAATTAAATACAAGGCACAGATTACCCTGACGGAAATACAGAAAAAAGAGGGAGGACAGTATACTTTTACCAACACGGCAGAGGTTGACGGACTTCGTAAATCCGTAACGGTCTATGGAGGAAATGCGGTAGGAGAGCTGTATCTGGAAAAACATTTTAACGGTCAGATCATCTGGAGAGGAAACCAGATAGAGGAGGAATGGAAAAACATCACCTTTGAATTGACGGGAGTGGATGCGGAAGGAAATACCATTACGTTTTCAGACGGAACACAGAAACAGACGATTAAGTTTGAAGATTTTAATAATGTAAACAGTGGAAGATGGAGTCATATCTTTAGAGGGATTCCGGCAGGTACATATACGCTGACAGAAACAAATGCAGAGATACCTGGCAAAATTTTAACCACTACCTATCAGGTGGACACAGACCACAGCATAACAGGAGAAGCAGGAAAGGCAGTGGTAAAAGAGAGGGAGCAGACAAAAGTTATTGTGGACAATACCTATGGAACAGGAAGCTTTGTGGATGTTCAGAAAAGCGTCTGGGCATTGGAAAAAGAAACCACCCGGAATGGTACTGCCGTATGGGATGACTTGTGGGAAAAGAAGATGTTTGCTCTGGATGAAGGAGAAGAGAATCTTGTTATCTACAACATGACGGTCATCAATACGGGGAGTGAGAGCGTTCATCTGGAAACTTTGATTGATGAACTGCCCGATGAACTTACTTATGTAGGAATCTGCGACAACAGCTGGGCTCTCTGGGCAAAGAAGGATGCGTTTAAACAGAAAATTTACACCAATAGCTGGGGAAGAATCAGCAGCTATGACGGTTTAAAGCTTGCCGCTAACGTACAGGTGACTTCAGAAGAAAAGAATCAGGAAGTGATTTTTTCCTTTGACAAGGAGTCAGGCGGCTATGACTTAGAGGAAGGCAAGGCAATTACATTCCTGATGCTGTGCGAAGTCAATGACAGCGTAAAGGAAGGAAAGCCGATTACCAATACCACCAGGCTTGTGGTTGACGAGAGCGTAGGATATAAGGATTATGAGGAAATAAAGACAGCCTACACTCCTTATGATGCAAATCAGAACAATGGAAGTTCCAAAGACGAAGGAGTAACCAATGGAAAGAGAACGATTTCGTCTTCCGTTACTATTTTGCCGGAGAACACCATTGTTCCGGGAATTGCAAAAAATGCAGTTTCCTATATTGTTCCTGAAAAAACAGAGGAAAAACCATTGGCCGAGGATTCCAATATCCAGCCGGATTCCACTGTAAGATGGGAAATCACCCTGTACAATGACGGGACAAAGGATTTGACAGATTATTCCGTAGAGGATGCTGTTACTGAAAGTTTCCATCTGATTACTCAGGAGGAAGCACGGGAAAAGGAAATTGATATGCCATACCGGCTTGAGATTTTTTCCTATGACGGGACCAGCCAGAACGTAATAGATCTGTCCCCGGAGGTATGGAACACCATAGTGAAGGATTCAAAGATTAGTAACTATACCTTTGAATTTGACGGAGAAGACTATACGATTCCGGCGGGGGGATATGCAAAACTTACTCTGTACACCAACAATACGGTTGAAAACTATAAGGTATATAAAAATACTGCAACACTGATTCCTAAATATGCTTTCAACGCAAATCAGGTAAAGCATGGAGAACTGAAAAAAGACAATAATGGAAAATATATCGGTGTAACGGCGTCAGATGAAGTAAATGCATTAGGAGATTTTGCCTCTGTTTCATGGAAAACGATTGCGGAAAAGAATCAGGAAAGTAACTGCGCCCGTGGTACGCAGGATAAAAATTATATCTCCGTGGAATTAGAGTCCAGGTATGTTACTTATACCAATAATATCAAGAACGTAAGCGGTAAGGACTTCAGCGGTCTGGTGGTAATCGATTCCATGCCGGGCAGCAACGACGTGGGAGTCATCAATCAGAACGACGTGCGAGGCAGTGAATTTACCGTAGATTATGCAGGCAGCTTAGAGGTCTATGTCCTGGAAAACGGAGTAAAAACCCCGGTAACCGGATGGAACGTGGAATTTTCCAAAAATACCACCTTTACACAGGCAGACTTCGACGGAGAGTCAAGCAGTGACTGGCATCAGGAATGGCAGGAGGGAGACTGCTCTTTCCGGGTCAAACTGCCGGAGGGATTTATTTTAAAGACATACCAGACGCTTGTTGTCAAGTATGATGGTAAGCTGGGAGAAGATGCAAAGCCGGGCGCTATTGCATGGAACAGTTTTGGCTACCAGTATTTTTCCGGGACTCACAGTACGCCGATGAAGGCGGAGCCGCCAAAGGTAGGCGTTATGATTCCGAAGGTTCCTATTATACAGAAAGAGGTAGTAGATTCTACCGGCAAAGTACAGAAGTACGATGCGGACAAGAAGTTCACCTTTGAGTTATGGGAAGCGGACGGAAACGACAAACTCTGTGAGTTTACCGTATGCCAGGGCGGATACATGGAATTATCCGGTCTTATGGATGAAAATGGGAATAAAATACGATTAGAAGGTGGAAAAGAATACTTCATTACGGAGTCGCAGGATAAAATGCCCGAAGGGTATCAGTTTATCGGCATCGGCGAAAAAGGCGGTGACCTAAACGAATCTTACACCTTTACATATTATGAGAACAAGGATATTTTGATATATGCCAGAAATGAAGTGAACACCTGGCAGGAACAGCTTCCGGAAACGGGAGGAATGGGGACTGACGTTTATACTGCAGGCGGTGCGCTGTTAATGCTGGCGGCATCTCTGCTGTATGGATACTGGATGAGGCGTAAGAAAGGAAGGAGGGAGCACCATTACACCTTAAAAGTATCTGAAAATATATAAGTTGGAAATTAAAATAACATAAAAGCAAAAGGAGAGAAGGAGAAACATGAAAAAGTTAAAGAGATTATTTTCGTTTGTGGTAGCAATGGTTATGGTGTTTGCCATGGGAATCAGTGTATCCGCAGCAGACATCACCATTACCGGAGGAGCAGAAGGTTCAGTATATGCAGCATTTAAGCTGTTAAATGCGACGAATGATGCTACAGATACTACCAAATTTGCTTACACATTAAATGAGAAGTATGCAGAAGTACTTCAGAATGTAACTGGTAAAACAGACGAGAGAGAGATAGTTGCATATATTTCTGAGTTAAATGCAGAAGGAACCCGTAATTTTGCAGATGCAGTATATGCTCAGATTAAGGATATGGAACCGGAGTATACCACGAGCACAGATGCATTTACAAATGTAGATCAGGGCTATTACCTGATTGCAGAGACCAATACAGGAGATGCGCAGGATACTTATTCTCTTGTTATGTTAGATACAGCAGGAAATGAAGATATTACAGTAACTACCAAGGAAGACAGACCGGAATTAAAGAAAAAGGTAAAAGAAACCAATGATTCTACCGGAGAAGTAAGTGATTGGCAGGACGCAGCAGACTATGATATTGGAGATAACATTCCGTTCCAGTTAACCGGTACAGTAGAATCAAAGTATGCAAACTACAGCAGCTATTATTATGCATTCCATGATACTATGTCCACAGGTCTTACCTTCAATGCAGACAGCGTAAAGGTTTATGTAGACGGAGCAGAAGTTACAGAGGGATATGAAGTTGTAACAGAAAGTTTAGCAGATGGATGTACTTTCGAAGTACGTTTTGCAGATTTAAAGAAGATTGTTTCCGTAAAGGCAGGCAGTGAGATTACCGTAGAATATACTGCTGTTTTAAATGAAAATGCAGTAATTGGTGCAGCAGGGAACCCAAATAAAGCAAAACTCGAGTACAGCAACAACCCATATGGTGACGGAACTGGTGAAACACCGGAAGACAAAGTAACCGTATTTACATACGAAGTAACGGCAAATAAGGTAGACAAAGACGGAGAAGCTCTGGAAGGAGCAGGATTTACCCTGTATAAGTTCGATGCGGAAGCTAATGAGTATGTAGCAGTTGGAGACGAAATCACAGGTGTGACAACTTTCAACTTTACCGGACAGGATGCAGGTCAGTACAAGTTAGTGGAAACCACTGTGCCAGCCGGATATAATAAGGCAGATGATGTGTTCTTTACTGTAGAGGCTGTTTACGAAACTCTTTCTGACAATCCGCAGCTCAAGAAGATGGTAGTAAAGGATGCAGAAGGAAACGTAATCTCTGATGGTGAGACTCCGGTATTTGCGGTAGACATGACTTCTGGTCAGGCAGCTACAAACGTAGTAAACTTAAGTGGTACAGAGCTTCCTGAAACAGGTGGTATCGGTACAAGAATTTTTTATACAGTAGGTGCAGTGTTAATGATTGCAGCAGCAGTATTCATGATTACAAGAAAGCGTACTGCTAAGACAAAATAAGGAAAATGTAAGGTGGCCATACTATATGGTGAAGCAATATGGTATAGCAGGGAAGGCATTTGCAGTGGATAAAGTCCGCTGCGAAGCCGGAGCTGCAAAAAAGGTACGGCTTCAGGGAGAGATCCATAAGAAGGACTTGTGGGGCGCTCCGTGGCGCTGGAGACTGGACAGAATGTCAGAAAAGTGACATGAAGGAGAAAGAAATGAAAAAAAGATTGCCCAGCATTTTTTTTGGATTGGTGTTTTTGATTGGGCTTGGCATATTTTTATATCCGACCATATCGGAACAGTGGAACAAATACCATCAGAGTAAGGCGATAGCCGGATATGAGAGTATCGTTACAAACATGACAGAAGAAGATTTTGACGCAGTATGGGCGGCAGCCGAAAGTTTTAATGATACCATTACCAGCAATACCTTTGGGGGAGATGCATTTTCAGAGGAGGAAAAAAGCCTGGAGGATACACCATATTGGTCTGTGCTGAATCTGGGAGAAGATGGTATTATGGGGTATATTTCCATTCCCAAGATAAACCAGAAGCTTCCTATCTATCATGGAACCTCGGATTCTGTATTGCAGATTGGAGTCGGTCATATGTCCGGCACAAAGCTGCCTATCGGAGGAGAGGGAACGCATAGTGTGCTGGCGGCACACCGGGGGCTTCCTAGTGCAAGACTGTTTACTGATATTGATCAATTAAAAGAAGGAGACAAGTTTTACATACATATTCTGGACGACGTATTGGCGTATGAGGTAGACCAAATTCTGCCCATGGTGGACAAAAACGATTTTGAAGTTCTGACAGAAGCCTTAAAAAATGAAGAGGGACAGGATTATGTAACTCTTTTCACCTGTACGCCTTATGGCGTCAACAGTCATAGACTGCTGGTGCGGGGACATCGTACCGAATATCATGGAGAAGATGATGAAAATCTCACCGTGGAGGAAGCCATGCTCCAATCGGTAAAGGATTATTATATGTTCTATGCACTTTCCGCAGTGGCGGCCTCCATATTGATTGCGATATGTATCAGAATGTTCAGAAACAGGAACTTGTTAAAAAGAAGGAAGGAGGGGAAGAAATGAAAAAGATAAAAAGCAAATGGAAAAAGAGATATTTAGTCGGAGGTCTGCTTCTGGCATTAGCAGTAGCCGAAACTTTCAATTATCTACCTGCTTTATATGCGGCGAATAAAATAGATTTGACAGCGCCTTGTTCACTGACCCTTCAGGTGGCGGATAACGGGGCATATGCAGAAGAACTGAAAAAAATAACCCTGGAGGCAAAGCTGTACAGGGTGGCTTCTTTCGATGTGAACGGAAAATATACTGCTGTAGAAGGATTTGAGTCTCTGGAAATAGAAAATTTTACAGAGGGTGAGGGAGACTGGGAGCAGGCGGCAGCAGAGGCGGAAGAACTTGCAGCGGAAAACAGTGCTGACGCGGAACTTCAGATTGTAAATGGTACGGGAACCGCAGAAAACTTAAAAGAGGGCATATATCTTGTTCTGGTGGAAAAGGGAATCACAGAGCTTTACGAATACAGCTTCCAGCCTTATTTTATTGCATTGCCTGACAATCCTTATTATCATACTAGTCAGCAGGGAGAGGATAACTGGCAGTATGATGTGACAGGCACGCTGAAGCCGGAGCAGAAGCCCAGATATGGAAGTCTTAGAATCCGAAAGAATCTGAGCGCTTATAATACTTCACTGAAGGAAGTGACCTTTGTGTTTCAAGTGGAAGGCGTAGACGGAGAGGGAAATTCTGTTTACAGTAATGTGGTGTCTACGACCCACAGTGCGGCAGGAGAAAAAGAAGTATTGATAGAAAATATCCCGGCAGGAACCGTGGTAACAGTAACAGAGGTATACAGTGGTGCGAGCTACCGTCTGGAGACTGCGCCGGAACAGACAGTAACGATTCTGGCAGAAGATGTGGTGGGAGTAGAGTTCAGTAATACATATGATGATGAATTAACTCCCGGGTATGGCGTCACCAATCATTTTGATTATGATGAGGATTCGGGTTGGCAGTGGTCAGAAAGGATAGATAGCAGTACGGTTCAAGAGTAAAGGAGACCAGAAAGAATGAAAAGAATTTTAAAGCAAAAGATATTCTGGCTTACAGCCGCAGCGCTTCTGATGTTGGGGTGCGCGGGACTTTCCGGAGCCATGGCATATTTTACTACACATGTAGCGGCAAAGGGCGGCTATCCCATTACCATAGGTGCAGAAACATCGGTGGAAGAAGAAGTAGAAGATATGACAAAGCATATTGTTCTGGTGAATACGGGAGAAAATGATTGTTATGTACGTGTCAAAGTATTTTGCGGAAGCCGTTTTACAATCAACTATTCCACAGCCACAGACGATAAGAGTGAGCCATATTGGAATCATAACGAAAGTGATGGTTACTGGTACTATCGGGATATTGTCCCGGCAGGAGAAAAGACGGAGGAACTTCTGGCAAAAATAGAGGTTCCGGAGGAATTTACCGAGAGTTTTGACATTGTAGTAATTCAGGAATGTACGCCGGTTCTGTATGAAGAGGATGGAACTCCTTATGCAGACTGGGAAAACAGAATTGATACCAGGACGGATATCGGTGTGGCACAGGAGGAGGCAAGGTAAGATGGGAAAAAAACAAGGCGTGCTTTTTGCCGCTGCCGGGATTCTTCTGGCTATGAGTGCGGTTGGAAGTACAAGTGCAGCCCTTACTTATTACAGTGAGAATTATACAGCACAGATGGAAATTTACGACATCGGCGTGACGCTGGTAGAAACCTCCGCACAGGGTACAAAAGACATCAGCAGCAGGGATTATACCGGAAGCAATGATGAATGGAAACAGACAGAGGGGGCTCTTTTACAGGACATGCTGGAAGAGAGCGACGGAAAGCTGGTACTTGGAAAGAACTATACAGAAGAACTTTCTGTAAAGAACAGCGGCAACATTGACGAGTATGTAAGAGTGCGTATTTATAAAAACTGGACAAAAGAAGACGGAACGAAAGAGACCACACTGGCTCCCGATTTAATTGTTCTGAATATGACCGAAAATGGCTGGCTGGCAGATGAAGCAGCCACCACAGAAGAACGTATGGTTTTTTACTGGCCGGAAATCCTAAAGGAAGGGGAGACGACACCGGCGATTTTCGATACCCTTAAGATTGATACCTCTGTCGCGTCAAAGGTAACCAAAAATACTGTGACAGAGGGAAATCGGACTACAGTCACTACCACCTTTAACTATGACAATGTCCGGTTTAATCTGGAGGCGGAGGTAGATGCAGTACAGACGCACAATGCGAAGGACGCCATAAAAAGCGCCTGGGGAATAGACGTTGACATTGCAGAAGACGGTACGCTGAGTCTTGTACAGTAGAAAGGAGCAGGGCATGAGAAAAAAAATAATAAGTCTTGCGGCAGCATGTGCGCTGATGCTATCCGTTCCCCTCTCTGTGCAGGCGGAGGAATTTTCAGGCGGAGATGGATGGTGTGTTGAATTTGATGGAAAGAAAATGGAAAGTACTTTCAAAAGTACGGATATCGACGACGCTATTTATCAGCTTCAGCCCGGAGATACCGTAAATCTTCATCTGGAACTTAAGAATTCCCACGATGAAGAAACAGAATGGTATATGTCAAATAAGGTGCTCCAGAGTCTGGAAGATTCCCAGAGCGTAGCAGGCGGTGGAGCCTATTCTTATATTTTAACTTATATTGAACCGGATGGAATGAAAAGACTGCTCTACAGCAGTGAATCCGTAGGTGGAGATACCGTAAATGAAGGCGGCGAGGGTCTTCATCAGGCAACGAACGCTCTGGAAGACTTTTTTTACTTAGACCAATTGGAATCCGGAGAAAAGGCAGAGATTACCCTGACCGTAAAGTTAGATGGAGAAACTCAGGGAAATACATATCAGGATACCTTAGCAAAGCTTCAGATGAATTTTGCAGTAGAGCTGACAGGCGGAAACGATATTCCTCTGATTCACGGGATGTCAAATATCATTAAGACAGGGGACAATACCGATATCTTGAATTTTGCAATAGTGACCCTGATGGCAGGAATGGTGTGCGCTGTTTTAGGAATTATTACAGGGAGAAAGAAGCGAAAGGGGAAGCAGTAGGATGAAGCATTGGAAAAAATTATGGTGCTGTCTTCTGCTGGGCTGTACGCTGGCAGCAACGACGGGACAGACCGTATTTGCACAAAAAGGCGGAAACGAAGAAAGCTATACCTATACGGTAACCTTATATGCAGGAAAGCAGGGCGAATTTTCCGGCACCGGAGGGGTACAGGTAGATAATCATACAACAGGCTCTTCCTATCAGATAGAAAAAACGGAAGCAGGCGGCGGACAGATTCGTATTACCGGACTGAAATATGGCGACAGGATAATGGTAAGCGCCCAGTCCTGCGTTAGTCTGACAGAGGATTCCAAGTATTATGTCAGTGGAATCCGGGAAAGCGGGCGAGACAACAATACCATTGGCTCCTCCGCCTTTCTGGTGGATTCAGACAGGGAATATGTGGCGGCTTACGGAATCAAGGGCAACATGGTTGCCTACACAGTAAATTATGAGGATGAAGAGGGAAATGCTCTGGCAGAAAGCCAGACCTTTTACGGAACGGCAGGAGATCAGCCGGTAGTGGCATTCCAGTATTTCGAGAATTATCAGCCGCAGGCATATAATCTGACAAAAACATTGAGCGATAATGAAGCGGAGAATATATTTACCTTCGTATATCAGCGTGTTACAGGACAAAACGGTATCGTATCCGCAACTTCAGAAGCAGGTGAAACGGGAAATCAGGGAGATGGAAACGTACCTGGAGACGGACAGGAAGCTGGAGCAGATGGAAATGCAGACCAGAACGGCGGAGATGACGGACTGGTGGAAAACCCGGACGAACAGGTACCGCAGGATTTGGTAAATCTGGATGACGAAGAGACGCCTCTGGCAGATTTAAAGGGAGAAGCAAAGGATAGACCGGCAGGCAATATGCCTCTCTTTATCGGAATTGCAGTGGTTGCAGTAGTTGGACTTGGCACATTAACGGCAGCATTGTGGAAGAAGAAAAAATCAGGAAAGAGGAAAGAAGAAAGCGATGCAAAGGCAAAAGAGGCAAGGAAAGAAGAAAAGAACAGCTAGCATCTGTAATATGATAGGAATTATTCTGCTTGTAATAGTCATTCTGCTTTGCCTCCCGCTGACGCTTCCACGTATCTTTGGGGTGACGGTATATACCGTGGTGAGTGGGAGCATGGAGCCGGACATTCCGGTGGGCAGTCTTGTATATGTGAAAGAGGTGGAGGCAGCAGAGGTAGAAGAGGGAGAAATCATAGCTTTTTATAGTGCTTCGAATAGCGGAGCAGTTATTACCCACAGAGTAGTAAAGAATCAGATAGTATCAGGAAAATTCATCACCAAAGGAGATGCCAATGAGGCGGAGGATGCGATGCCCATAGACTATGACCTTTTGGTGGGAAAAGTGATATTGTCTGTTCCTGTTTTAGGAACACTGCTCTCCATACTGGTAACGCCTATTGGAAAAATCGGGGCGGCATGTGCCATATTGCTGGGGCTTGTGCTCCATATCATAGCAGGAAAGGAGAACACTCATGTATTATCACATCAAAGGGAATGGTTGTGGATATCGGATGGTATGCTGTTTTCTTTTTTTTGTGGTTGTTTCTGTTGCTGTTTTTCTCGGCGGCTGTGCAAAGAACGGGGAGGGGGCTTCCGAAAAAACGGATGACGGAACAGATAAAAAAAGCATAAGAGACGCCACCCCTCTGGTTCTGATGCCGGAAGCCTCCGGGACAGTGACCTATGAGGAGGACAATGTTTTTGTAGACGCTTCGAATATTTCGGAGGGCTATATTATGATGAAGTATACCGGAACTAACGAAAAAGTAAAGTTTCAGGTGAAAACCCCGGATGGGACGGAGTACACCTACCTTGTGACAAAGCAGGGAGAGTACAGCGCCTATCCACTTTCCGGCGGAAGCGGCAGCTACCAGCTTACCCTGTTAGAATCTGTTTCTGTGGAAGAAAATCTGTATGCCGTGGTGTTTACCAGAGAAATTGAGGCAGCGGTGAAGGATGAATTTTCTCCATTTCTCTATGCAAACCATTATGTTGATTTTAATGCGGATTCTGCGGCAGTTGCCAAAGGAAAGGAACTTGCGGAGAATTGTACCAGTGACATTGAGGTTGTATCTAACATTTATAATTATGTGATTACCAGCATTTCTTACGATACCCGGAAGGCAGAAGAGGTAGCATACGGTTATACGCCCGATGTAGACGAGACTTTAGCGAGCGGAAAGGGAATCTGTTTCGATTATGCGGCAGTGATGTCTGCCATGCTCCGTTCGCAGAAAATCCCTACAAAGCTGGAGGTCGGTTATGTCGGAGAGGTATATCATGCATGGATTAGTTGTTATGTGGATGAAATCGGCTGGGTAGACAATATCATTGAGTTTGATGGAAAAAGCTGGTCACTGATGGATCCAACGCTGGCGGCAGGCAATGACAGTGATGAGGTAAAAGAATATATCGGTGATGGAAGCCGGTATATGGTGAAATACACTTATTAAAGGAGCATATATGAAAAATAAGAAACAGAAGTCGATTTTGTCAAATCTTGAAGTTGCAGGTTTCTGCAGTCAGATGGCTATGATTTTAAAGTCAGGATTTTCCACAATAGAAGGAATTTCACTTCTGCAGTCAGATGCTGTGAATCCGGAAGAAGAAGCGCTTTTAGAGCATATGTACCAGGAACTGGTGGAGTCAGGACAGCTCTGTCCGGCGCTGAAGGAATTGGGTGTATTTCCCGACTATATGGTGAAGATGGTGGAAATCGGTGAGGAAACAGGAAATCTGGATGAAGTAATGGAAGCCCTTTCGAAGCATTATGAGCGGGAAGAAGCTATTTCACAGGAAATAAAGGGAGCGCTGACCTATCCGTTGATTATGATTGGAATGATGCTCTTAGTGATTATCGTATTGCTGACAAAGGTAATGCCGGTCTTTAATCAGGTATTTAAACAGCTTGGGCGTGAGATGACAGGGATTTCCAAGGGAATGCTGCTGTTCGGAAACGCTATTTCAAAATATGCCATTGTGCTGGTAGGAATCTTTGTATTATTTGTTATTGTATTAATTTATGTGACTAAAACAAAAGCGGGAAGAATGCGGCTTTTGAAAGCGGGATGTCATTTCAAGTCTTTTCGTGAGATTTATGAGAAAAGAGAGGCATGTCGTTTTGCCAGCGGAATGTATCTGACCCTGAAAAGTGGTCTCAGTCCGGAACAGGGGATAGAATTTTCCCAGCGTCTGGTTGATGATTCCTATTTTTCAGAAAAAGTCAATGACTGTAGGGTTAAATTAGAGGAGGGCAGCGATTTAGGTGAAGCCTTCCGGCAGTCCGGAGTATTTAGCGGACTCTATGCAAGGATGGCGGTGATTGCCAACCGGTCTGGAAGAATGGATGAAGTGATGGATAAGATTGCGGCTCAGTATGAGGAGGAAATTGATACAAGAATGTCTGCGTTCATTTCCGTATTGGAGCCTACGCTGGTTATCGCGTTATCTGTGGTAGTGGGAATTATTCTGTTGTCAATTATGATTCCTCTTATGGGAATTATGTCGGGATTATAGGAGGAAAGCCATATGTGGAGTCGAAAGCAGCAGGGAAGATTTTATCATGGAAAAAGGCAGCATGTGTTTCGAAAAATTTTAACAAATATGTGCGTGCTTCTTGCAGCGGTCTTTTTGTTTTGTCAGGGAATGAATCAGCTTTCCGATTGGGCAGGACAGGAGGAGAAAAAAAGTCTGGAGGAAGCGGTATGGCGTGGAATTACCCAGTGCTATGCCATTGAGGGAAGGTATCCGGAAAGCTTAGATTACCTGAAACAACAGTATGGACTTCAATATGATTCAGAACGGTTTTTTATAGATTATCAGGCGCTTGGGGTGAATATTGTGCCGGATGTGACGATTGTGGAAAAGTAACGGAGGAAAACAATGAGGTTTCAGTTTAAGAGAAAACATGTAGTTGATATGGTATTTCCGTTTGCGCTTTTCTTTGTATTTGCTTCCTCGGCGCTTCTGGTGATTTTATTGGCTGCTGATATTTATCGCAATACCACAGCCATGTCGGAGTCGAATTATGAAAGCCGTACCGTACTTTCTTACATGACGGAGAAAATCCGTCAGGGAGATGAGAACGGAGGCGTGTCTATCGGCAGCTTTGACGGCCATGACAGCGTCATTATCCGTCAGGTTTATGGAGAACAGATTTATCAGACTTATATTTATGAAGATGAGGGAGAGCTGCGGGAATTGTTCCTTTCGGAGGGAGTAGAAGCTGCGGCATCAGACGGAAGGAAAATCATGGAGGTACAGAATCTGGAGTTAGAGCAGTTAGAAGAGGGAATGTTTCGGATTTCCTGTACTGCAAAAGAGGGAGAGAAGCTTGAAACTGTGGTAACGGTAGTGAGTGAATAAGGAGAAGTGTAATGAAGCAGAAACAGGCAAAACGTTCCGAGATTTTTCTTTTGGAGCTTATCATTGTAATTTTATTTTTCTGCGTGACGGCGGCTGGCTGTGTGCGGCTGTTCGTAAAATCCCATATCATCAGCCAGGATACCAGAAATCTGAATATGGCAGTCAATCAGGTGACAGAAGTGGCGGAAGTATTCCGGCTGGGAGCAGATATGCAGGAGTTTATAAGCCGTCAGTTTCAGGGATATGAGAAAGAGGCAGGGACAGAGAAAGAGGATACTCTTTATTACATATACTATAATGAAAATTGGGAGTCTGACGAGAAGGAGGAGGCAGCTTTCTGCCTCATTGTTGAGATTCAGGAAGAAGGGCAGGAGTCCTATGGCAGGTTCTCCATGAAAAACAGAAAGACGAATCAGGAAATCTATGCAGTCAGCCTGGAAAAATTTAATGGGGAGGCGGCGCAATGAGAAATTCAGAAAAAAAGTGGTTCTTTTCGAATCCAATCGGTTATTCCTTTCTGCTTGTGGTCATGATAATTCTGACGTTTGTCATGTTTGCCGTGTTATCACTGTCGACAGCTCTCAGAGATTATGATTACAGTAAAAGAGTCGCTGAAAAAAATACGGCTTATTATCAGGCAAATTCCAAGGCATACAATATCTGGCAGCAAATCGATGAGATTCTCACCACATCAGACCAGACAGAAGACGGATTTGCCGAACTTTCAGAATTGCCGGAAACTACAGTATTGACAGAAGAGGAAATATCCCGGAAAATAGGGGAAGGGAAAGTCCAAAATGCCGTAGCTTTTACGGTAGAAATTAATACCTACCAGAATTTGGAAGTTCTATTGGGCGTAAATAGGGAGGAAACAGGGAAGATTTCTTACAAGATACTGAAGTGGAAGGAAGTACCTGCGGATTCATGGGAAAGTGATACAACGCTTCCGGTTCTGACAGGTGAATAACATTATCCTTTGTGAGGTGTACGATGAATGTAATTGATCTATTGAGAAAAGCGGTTATGGAGGGTGCTTCGGACATTTTTATTGTGGCTGGACTTGCAGTTTCTTACCGTATTAATGGCGTGATTGTAAATAAAGAAGGGGACTGGCTTATGCCAACGGAAACAGAAGAGTACCTGCGGCAGATTTATGAGCTTGCAGATGGGCGGGATATGTCCAAGCTGGTGACGATGGGAGATGATGATTTTTCCTTTGCCATACCGGAACTTTCACGTTTTCGTGTCAGCGCTTATAAGCAGAGGGGCTCTCTGGCAGCAGTAATCCGTGTGATTACCTTTGAAATGCCAGATCCGGTGGCGTTAGGGATTCCCCAGCAGGTGGTTGATTTTGGTCTGCTGTCCAAGGGGATGGTTTTGGTAACGGGACCTGCGGGAAGCGGGAAATCCACCACTCTTGCCTGTATTGTAGATTTTATCAATCAGAAGCGCCACAAACATGTTATTACATTAGAAGACCCTATTGAATATCTTCATGGACATGGAAACAGTATTATAAGCCAGCGTGAAATCAACGTCGATACGGAAAACTATGTAACAGCATTGCGTTCTTCTCTCCGGCAGAGTCCGGATGTTATTTTGTTGGGAGAAATGCGTGATTATGAAACCATTGGCGTGTCCATGACTGCGGCAGAGACAGGCCATCTGGTTATTTCTACGCTGCATACCATTGGAGCGGCAAATACCATCGACCGAATCATTGATGTTTTTCCTGCAAACCAGCAGCGGCAGATTACGGTACAGCTCTCCATGGTATTGCAGGCAATTATTTCACAGCAGCTCGTTCCGGGAGTAGATGGAAAAGTAGTTCCTGCATTTGAGATTATGAGGGTAACCCCTGCCATCCGCAATATGATTCGTGATAACAAAATACCGCAGATTGATGGTATTGTGTATTCTTCTAACCGGGAGGATATGTTTTCCATGGATGCAAGTCTTCTGAGACTTTATAAAGAGGGGCGGATCACGAAAGAAACGGCGCTTGTCTATGCGTCAAATCAGGAGATGCTCAGTAAGAGAATGTAAATGGGAGGAGTATTAAGATATGGAAGAGAGCAAAAAGATTAGCAATTTTTATAAGAGTATTGTAGATCAGGACAGAGCTTCTGTAGTGATTTGTAATCTAAAACATGAGATTATCTATATGAATCCCGCAGCTGTATTAAACTACGAAAAGTGGGGAGGAGACAGGCTGATTGGCAAAAGTTTATTAGATTGTCATAATCCGGAATCGAGAGAAAAGATACAGCGTGTGACTGACTGGTTTGCAAAAGACGAGAGCCATAATATTGTTTATACTTTTCACAATGATAAGCAGAATAAAGATGTATATATGGTGGCGCTCAGGGATGCCGGAAAACTGATAGGATATTATGAAAAACACGAATACAGAAATGCAGAGACAATGAAACAATACGATTTGTGGTAGCAGGTGAGAGCGTGTTTTTTTGCATAGTCGGTTGTGGAAGACAGTACCTAAGGAGTTTGATGTTGAGTTCTGGAAACCCTCAGAAGATGGAAAACGAATTTACATAGAAAATCGAAAGAAACCAATTTTTCAAGAAGTTCATCTGGCGTATCTTTCATGGCAGGACATATTGTTGGGATTGGATCAGGTTACAACTGTTTCATCGTTTGAAAAAAAAATGATTGAGGATTTAAAGCAGCTTTTGAAAGAAAAAGGTTTCGTATCATTTGAAGGATTCGAATGGGAACAACCGATCGTGAGGGAGGAAATCTATTATGACTTCGGGTGAGAACATTCATAACGCTTTTGCTGTGGTATTTAAAACGCTCCAGAGTATTGAAAAGCTTATGAGCAAATGCAGAACAGAATTAGATCAAAACCGATATTATATGCCCACGGAACGTTTTATGAGATACAGTTCCGATCTTACATGGGAAGGCTGGATTTACTAGAGTTTTATTCTTTTATTTCAACGATATGAAGATGGAGCTGTTATGGATAATGGCTGGATTGACGGACCGGTTTATGCGGTGGAAATCAATGTGGACTCTGACACTTGCGATGTGCCTAAAATCTATATTGCCAAAATGGATTTTGACGGGATGAAAACGTGGACAAAAGGTTGTTCTCCGTCGAATCACTCACTGTTTTACAATGCTATTCATCAGGATGAGCCACAGGAATTTTGGGGACTTCAGAAATAGATTTTCTGATTGCAGGAAAGAAAAGCCTGTGATATACTTGCGATACGGAAAGTCAGAACACATAAGGCGGTCTACCCTCTGCGGAGGGAGTATCCCCTCCAGACGAAAGAAAGGAGGGTGATGCCAATGGTTACATATTCGGAGTTAATCCAATTTTGTATTCTCATTGTCACTCTCGTGGGATTGTGTCACACAATCTTCGGGAAAAGAAAATAGCCGCCACTACTGCAATAGTGACGGCTGTTTGTAAAAATAGTCTGTAAATACTATCGGGTAGATCGTGTGAATCTGACTTTCCCTTTTGTATTTACAATATAACATACCTACAAAAAGTGTGCAAGGATTATCTTTCACAAAAAAAGCTGGCTTTTTTTGGAAAGATACAGTATAATGTCGAAGAATATCAGAAAAATTGAATCCATATAAGGTGTCCGGAGAGCATATGCTCGTTCCGGGTGAAAAGGGAAACAGGTGAGAATCCTGTACGAACTCGTCACTGTGATAAGGGAGCTTTTGGTAAGAGAACCACTGAGAAATCGGGAAGGAAATCAAAAGCGTTGATCTTTCAGCCAGGAGACCTGCCTTAGATGAAGTTGGTACGGCCACGAGTAATTGGTTTGCGTATGGGATTGTGATTTCGTCCGGCGGGCGGAAGCACAGGAAGTTTTTATGTACTTTTTCCTCCAGACTCTCGTGGTCTGGAGGTTTTTTATGGCAAAAA
The DNA here is from genome assembly GCA_964495195.1 of uncultured Roseburia sp. GTDB lineage: Bacteria > Bacillota > Clostridia > Lachnospirales > Lachnospiraceae > Roseburia. The sequence continues at coordinate 9,141 of CAZBUW010000002.1, read as the reverse complement.
ATATTATGATACAGGGCACGATGTCAAACGCGGGAAAGAGTCTGCTCGTCGCGGGGCTCTGCAGGATTTTGAAACAGGACGGCTACCGTGTGGCGCCGTTTAAATCACAGAATATGGCGCTCAATTCTTTTATCACAAAAGAGGGATTAGAGATGGGGCGGGCGCAGGTCATGCAGGCGGAGGCGGCGGGCGTAGAACCGGATGTCGCCATGAATCCGATTCTGCTAAAACCGACAAACGATATTGGCTCCCAGGTCATCATAAACGGGGAAGTCTTAGGAAACATGAATGCGAAGGACTATTTCCAATATAAGAAAAAACTGATTCCCGACATAAAGAAGGCTTACGGGAAATTGGAGCAATCCTGCGATGTCATTGTCATCGAGGGGGCCGGGAGCCCGGCGGAGATCAATCTCAAGAGCGATGATATCGTCAACATGGGGCTTGCCGAACTTGTAGATGCGCCGGTGCTTCTGGTGGGGGACATCGACCGGGGCGGTGTGTTTGCACAGTTGATTGGGACGTTAATCCTGCTCGAGGAAAGAGAGCGAGAGAGGGTGAAGGGAACCATCATCAATAAGTTCCGGGGAGATAAGAGCATTCTCAATCCCGGTGTAAAGATGCTTGAGGACAAGAGCAAGATTCCTGTCGCCGGGGTAGTGCCCTACATGAAGATTGCGCTCGAAGATGAGGATAGTCTGACTACAAGGTTCGACAACAGAGGACAGGGTGCGGTCGATATCGCGGTAATCCGTTTCCCGCGCATCTCAAACTTTACGGATTTTGATGTGTTTGAACAGATAGAGGGCGTGTCAGTCCGCTACGTTGCGAGTGTGGGGGAATTGAAAAACCCGGATTTGATCATTCTGCCGGGAACGAAAAACACCATCGGCGATTTAAAGTGGATGCGCCAGAACGGCCTTGAGGCAGCGGTTAAAAAGAGGGTGGAGGATTGTCCGGTCATCGGCATCTGCGGTGGTTATCAGATGCTCGGGACAAAAATCTCTGACCCGGAGTGCATTGAGGAGGGCGGCGCGATACGCGGAATGGAACTCCTGCCGATGGAGACTGTTTTAGAGCGGGAGAAAGTCCGCACGCAGGTGGAGGGACGTTTTTTGGAACAGGGAGGAATCTTTCGATGCCTCTCCGGGATGGAGTTGAAAGGGTATGAAATTCACATGGGAAGAAGCCGGTGCGCAGACGACGCCGCGTCTGTGGGACACATTGTGGAGAGTGAAGTCGCTGCGTCTGAGAGACACATTGCAGAGGGGGAAGCCGCCGCACCGAAACGGTTGTGCGAACTGACGGACAAGCGGTCAGGGGACAGGAGAGAGGACGGTTTCTGGGCGGAAAATGTCTGTGGAACCTATGTGCACGGCATATTTGACGCTGGAAATATCGCGGCGGCGCTCGCCGGGGAGCTCGCAAAGAAAAAGGGGCTTGTCCTAGAGAGCGGAGAGCTGTTCGACTATGCAGCTTTTAAGGAGAGCCAGTATGACCTGCTCGCAGACACGCTGCGAAGACACCTCGACATGGAGTTGATTTACGAAATCATCGGGCTTACGCCAGGGCAGCAGTAGCGGGCAGACGGAAAATGTAAGACAGAGGAGCAATACAGGATGACAAGAGAAAAATTAGAGCAGATTCAGATAAAGCCCATCGATCAGGCATTGCTTGCGGCGGGGAAAAAGAAATGGGATGGAATCGCAAAGCCGTTAGACGGACTCGGCGAATTTGAGACCATAACCGCACGCATCGGCGCAATTTTAGGGAGCACGGAGTTCTCCATTCAAAAGAGGGCGGTGATTGTGATGTGTGCCGACAACGGCGTCGTCGAGGAGGGAGTCAGCCAGACGACGAAGGAAGTGACAGCAATCGTTTCCGCCAATATGGGAAAAAAGATTACATCGGTCTGCAAGATGGCGCGCGTGGCGGGGGCAGACGTCATTCCGGTGGACATCGGAATCGACAGCAGTGAGGCGATACCCGGAATCCGCGATGCGCGTATCCGTCGGGGCACGAGAAATTTTGCAAAGGAGCCCGCCATGACGGAGGAGGAGACGCTGCGAGCCATCGATGTCGGAATCCGCATGGTAAAAGAGTGCAAGGAAGCGGGATATCAGATGCTAGCCACCGGAGAGATGGGGATTGGCAACACGACGACGAGCAGTGCGGTCGCGGCGGCGCTCATCGGATGTCCGGTGACGGCGATCACCGGAAGAGGAGCCGGTTTGAGCCGGGAAGGATTGTCAAGAAAATATCAGGTGATTGAGGAAGCACTGGAAAAGTATCAGTTCGACCGGAGGGATGCACTGCGCATCTTATCGACGGTGGGGGGCTTTGATATCGCGGGGCTTGCAGGTGTTTTCATCGGTGGAGCAATCTGTGGAATTCCCGTCGTGATGGACGGCGTGATCAGCTCTGTCGCCGCGCTCGTGGCGGAGCGGCTGGCGCCGGGGACGAAGGAGTATATCATCCCGTCGCACAGGAGCAGGGAGCCTGCGACGGCGGCAATTTTGGAGGAACTCGGCGTAAGCCCTGTCTTAGATGCAGGACTTGCGCTCGGCGAGGGAACGGGAGCTGTGCTGATGTTTCCATTGCTCGATACAGTGCTTGCGGTCTACCAGAATGAAACTACATTTGAAGATATTGCAGTGGAGCAGTATCGGCGCTTTGCGGATAGCGATTCATAGAAAGGGTGGAAGGATTGTTTTATCTTATCATAGGGGGAAGCGGCAGCGGAAAATCTGCTTACGCGGAACATCTGGTGGAACAGATTGCAGGGAGAGAGCACCGCGTCTATCTTGCCACGATGCAGGTTAGCGGCGAGGAGGGAAAACATCGTGTGATGCGCCACCGCAGACTGCGGGCGGATAAGTCGTTCCGCACGGTGGAGCAGGCAAAAAACCTCCCGGAGCTGAACGGCACATGGGACGGGGCGGATACCGTACTGTTGGAATGCATGTCAAATCTTGCCGCGAACGAGATGTTTCAGGAGAATGACATTTTAAAAGAGGATGCGGTGGTAAAAAAAGTGGTCGCGGATGTGCTTTCCTTAAAAAAACAGGTTTGCCATCTCGTCGTGGTGTCAAACAACATTTTTGAGGACGGCATCTGCTACGATGATGGGACGCGTGCATATATACGGGCGCTAGGCAGAATCAACGGGGCACTTTTCCGGGAGGCGGACGTTGTCACGGAGGTCGTCTATACGGTTCCGGTCACATGGAAGGGAGAATGAGATGTCAGTCATAAAGTCAGCCGTCATTGCGTTTGCGATGTACTCAAAGATTCCGATGCCGCAGTTTTCCTGGGAGGAGCGGGACATGAAATATGTCATCACCTTTTTTCCGTGGGTGGGGATTGTGATTGGATGCCTTGTTGCGGGATGGGCTTATTTTTGTGAAAAATTTGAGATTGGAACACTCGCATTCACGCTCGTGGGCTGCGCGATTCCAATTATAATCTCCGGCGGAATTCATGTGGACGGATTTATGGATACGATGGATGCGTTCCACTCCTATCAGCCGAAGGAGAAAAAGTTAGAGATTTTAAAAGATGCACATATCGGAGCGTTTTCGGTAATCCAGCTTGCGGTTCTCGGTCTTGTCTATGCGGCAGCTTTTTCAGAGATAAAAACGAGGGAGATGATATGCTGCTTTTCGGCGGGGTTTTACCTCGCGCGAATCTTAAGCGGGATTGCGGTCGTGTCGTTTTGCTGTGCCAAAACGGACGGACTGCTGTATCTTTTTTCGAGCTGGGCACACGAGAAGGTTGTGAAGGCGACGCTTTATATACAACTATTTTTGTGCATTGCTTTTATGTGCAGGTGTGCGCGCTTTGCGGGCGGACTGCTCGCAGCGGGGGCAGTTGCCACATTTTTTTTGTACCGGCATAGAGCCTACCGCGAGTTGGGCGGAATCACAGGCGACACGGCGGGATACTTTGTGACCGTCTGCGAGTGCGTGATGGCTGTGCTCGCTGCAGGATGCTCGATTTAGCCAGACAATCGCGAAACTCCTGATTATTTATGTCCGCTGCACAATATAGGCATACCTCGCAGGGGACTTTGGAGCCGTCGGTACTTAGGTGCCGTATTTTGGCACCTTATGTACCGCTACGAGCGACAAGTAGCAGACGCGTGCCCGGCGAGGTATGGTCTGTGTTGTGCGGCAGACATAAATAATCAAGGGATTCGCGAAAGAGAGGAAGAAATATGGAATTATATATCGGTGGTTACGCGCAGGGAAAGACGGAATATGTGCTGCGGGAAAAGAACTTGTCCGAGGGCGACGTGTTCGATGGAGCGGAGTTTTCGTGGGAGATGCGCCCGGAAAAAATCGTGGATGCCGTCGGAGAGAAACAGGTTTTTACCCATTTTGAGACGTGGGTGCGCCAGGGAATCGCATGGGAAAAAAGAGGCGGCAAAGCGGCGGTCGAGGAACTTGTGAAAGAAGTGCTCGCCGCCCGCCAAAATCTTATCATTATCTCCGATGAGGTAGGAAACGGAATCGTCCCGCTAGAACCTTTTGAGCGGGAGTACCGGGAGCGCCTGGGAAGAATTTTGTGCTGTCTGGCGCAGCAGGCAAAGAGAATGGAGCGTATCTTATGTGGAGTCGGTCAGAGACTAAAATAATTGAAGTTTTATTCATCCGCCACGGGGCGACGGCTGGAAATTTAGAGCACCGTTACATCGGGCGGACGGACGAGCCGCTGTGTCCGGCGGGAAGGGAACGGCTTTTGCAGGGAGGATATTATGCGAAGTATGATCCTGAAAAAGTTTTTTCAAGCCCGATGACGCGCTGCAGACAGACGGCGAAACTCCTCTATCCTGCGCAGAGCGCGGAGATTATCGGGGAGTGGAGCGAGATGGACTTCGGGCAGTTTGAGGGAAAAAATTACAGGGAATTAGACAAAAATCCCGCTTATCAGGCGTGGATTGACAGCAACGGCACCCTGCCGTTTCCGGGGGGAGAGAGCAGGGAAATGTTTGAGGCAAGATCATTTGCCGGAATGGAGCGGATGATGCGCCTGCTGTGGCAAGAGCCTTTTGCAGGAGATGGTGGGAGCACACAAAAAAAGGCGGCGTGCATCGTGCACGGCGGTACGATCATGGCAATCTTAAGCCGTGATACGGGGGAGGATTATTTTTCATTTTCCTGTAAAAACGGGGAGGGCTACCACTGTATTTATGAGAGCTGCGGGGAGAAAAGACGGCTGCTCTCATGGGAAAAGAAAGGAATTTAGATGTTGTTACATATGGCGGGATTTCTGACAGGGTTTCTGTTGGATCAACTGTTCGGCGACCCTCACTGGCTGCCGCATCCCATCCGGCTGATTGGAAGTCTGATCGCGGGGATGGAGGCATTGCTGCGGAGGGAGGACGAGAAGGAACAGGAAGCATTTTACAAAGGGATTTTTCTGGTGGCTATCGTAACGGGAATCACGGTTCTATTCAGCGGTGGAATTTTGTTTATTGCATATACAATTCACCCAATTGCAGGATTTGTTGCAGAGAGCGTGATGAGCTATCAGATTTTGGCGGCGAAGTGTCTCAAGACGGAGAGCATGAAAGTCTATGAAAAACTGTCGGAGGAAGATCTGGCGGGAGCGCGGTACGCGGTCTCTATGATTGTCGGCCGCGACACGGAGTGCCTTGACGGGACGGGCGTGGCAAAGGCAGCCATCGAGACGGTCGCGGAGAACACCTCCGACGGCGTGATTGCGCCGATGATTTGCCTTGCGCTCGGCGGGCCTGTGCTCGGATTCTGGTACAAGGCGGTCAACACGATGGATTCGATGGTTGGCTACAAAAATGAGAGGTATCTCTATTTTGGAAGAGCTGCGGCAAAATTAGATGACGCAGTCAATTTTATCCCGTCGAGGGTGAGTGCAATCCTCATGATTTTTGCAAGTTTTCTTGCAGGGAGAGACTTTTCCGCAAAAAATGCCGCGAGGATTTACCGGCGCGACCGCCGCCGGCACGCGAGCCCAAACTCGGCGCAGACGGAGGCAGTCTGCGCGGGAGCGCTTGGAATCCGTCTTGCGGGGAATGCGAGTTATTTTGGAAAGCTGGTGGAAAAGCCCTGCATCGGGGATGAGATGCGCCCGGTGGAGGGCGAGGACATCAAGCGGGCGTGCCGGCTGATGATGCTGACCGCGTGGAGCTGTGAACTGCTCTGCCTGCTTTTTATGGGAGCGGTGTGTTATGTGGTGTTAGGGTGAGAGCTGCACCGGTTTTTAGAGAATGGGAAAGGAGGGCGCTATGCGAAACAGTCATGGCGGAGATATCTACCGCAACGAGGTGGAACTTGATTTTTCAGTGAATACAAATCCCTACGGGATGCCGGAGTCGGTCAGGCGTGCGCTGATTGAGGCGGTGGAACGCTGCGGTGCATACCCGGATATCGACTGTGTGGCGCTGCGCGAAGCACTCGGAGCTTACGACGGGCTTCCGGCGGAATATCTCCTCTGCGGAAATGGTGCGTCGGAGCTGTTTGGGGCGATTGTGCATGCCGTGCGTCCAAAAAAAATGCTCCTGCCGGTGCCTTCGTTTTCAGGGTATGAGCGCGCGGCGCAGATGGAGGAGACGAGGGTCGTGCCCTATTTTTTGAGGGAGCAGGACGGTTTTAAACTGACGGAGCGGATTCTAGAGGAAGTGACAGAGGAGATGGATCTCCTGATGGTGGCATCCCCGAATAATCCGGTGGGAACGACCATCTCTTACGCACTGCTTGAAAAGATTGTCAGAAAGTGCAAAGAAAATAGAACGATACTTGTAGTAGATGAGTGTTTTCAGCCGTTTACCGGGCAGCCGTCTTTTTTTACAAGGGAGGTTTTAGAAAAAAATCCGCATGTCGCGGTGGTGCGCGCTTTCACGAAGACGTTTGCAATCCCCGGCGTGCGGCTTGGCTATTTAGCGGCGGCCGACGGGCGGCTGCGCGAAAAGATTGAAAAGAACCTCTCGGAGTGGAATCTGTCGGCATTCGCGCAGGCGGCGGGAATTGCTGCGGCGGGGGAGAGGTCGTTTGTAGCGGAATCTGCCCGAAAGATTGCGGTGGAGCGGGAAATACTCGCAGCAGGACTAGAGCGTCTTGGAATCAGAGTGTTTGCATCGGAGGCGGATTTTTTGCTGTTAAAGACAGATTGTCCGCTGTATGAGAAGCTGCTCGCACAAAAGATTTTGATTCGGGACTGTCGGAATTATCCGGGGCTTGGGGACGGGTTTTACCGCGTGGCAGTGCGAACGAGAGAGGAAAATGAGTGTCTGCTTATGGCAGTCCCAAAAGCCATGGAGCGGGAAAGAGAGTGAGGACTTTTTTAGCAGGAGGAAAAAATGGAGCAGATAGAATATGTACTTCCGCATGAGATTGAAAAGAGGAGTTTTGCAATTCTGTCGAAAGAGTTAGAGCGGATGGGAAAAAAAATCCCTAAGGAGCAGGAGGGGATTGTCAAGCGTGTCATTCATACCAGCGCAGATTTTGAATATGCGGACACTATGACATTTTCCGAGGGCGCAGTCGCTATTGCGAAAGAGCTCCTTTTAGGTGGAGCGGATATCGTCACGGACACAAACATGGCGTTTGCCGGAATCAACAAGCGTGTGTTAGAGAGCTTTGGCGGAAAGGCGCACTGCTTTATGGCGGATGAGGAGGTGGCAGGGCTCGCAAAGGAGCGCGGGGTCACGAGGGCTTCCGTCAGCATGGAGTTTGCCGCCCGCCTCGGGAAAAAGACGATATATGTAGTTGGAAATGCGCCGACTGCATTAATCCGGCTCTATGAGATGATGCAGGAGGGGAGCTACCGACCGGATTTTGTGATTGGAGTTCCGGTCGGGTTCGTGAATGTGGTGGCGGCGAAGGAGCTGATTTTAAAGAGCGGTGTTCCCTGTATCATAAACCGTGGGCGAAAGGGCGGAAGCAACATTGCGGCGGCAATCTGCAACGCGCTTTTGTACGAGCTGCGGGACGAGAGAGAGGGACGATGATGCGCTATGGTTTTACGACGGGAAGCTGCGCTGCGGCGGCTGCAAAGGCGGCGTGTTACATGCTTTTGACCGGAAAGCGGAAAGAGGAGATTGCGATTGACACCCCGAAGGGAATACTCTTTCGGGCTAAAATTGAGGACATCGCAAGAAGCGAGGGCGCTGTGAGCTGTGCTGTCAGAAAGGACGGAGGGGACGACCCGGATGTGACGAGCGGTGCGCTCGTCTATGCGAAAGTGTCGTTTGAGGAGAACGGAAATGTGATTCGTATCGATGGCGGAACCGGGGTCGGCAGGGTGACAAAGCCGGGGTTGGACCAGCCGGTCGGAAATGCTGCCATCAATCACGTCCCGCGCGGGATGATCGAAAAGGAAGTGACGGAGGTCTGCCGCCTCGCGGATTATGTGGGCGGGCTTTTCGTGGAGATCTCGATTCCGGACGGCGTCCGTCTCGCAGAGCAGACGTTCAACCCGAGACTTGGGATTGTGGGCGGAATCTCGGTGCTTGGAACGACAGGAATCGTTGAACCGATGAGTGCGCGGGCACTGCTCGACACCATCAGGGTGGAATTGCAGGTGAAAAAGGCGGAGGGGTATTCAGCAATCGCAATCTCCCCCGGCAATTACGGACTTGATTTCATGAAGCGCACCTATGATTACAACCTCGATTCCAGCGTGAAATGCAGCAATTTTATCGGCGATACCATCGAGATGATTGCGGAGCTTTCCTTTGAAAAGGTACTCTTGCTCGGGCACATCGGAAAACTCGTCAAGCTCGCAGGAGGAATTATGAATACCCACTCGCGGGAGGGGGACTGCAGGATGGAGCTGATTGTGGCGGCGGCGGTAAAATGCGGAGTGGAGACACCGGTCTTGCAGGAAATCTTAGAGACAGTCACGACGGAGGAAGCCATCCGCATTCTGACCCGCGAGGGAAAGTGTGGGGAAGTGATGGAGTGTCTGATGGAACGGATTATGTTCTATCTGAAAAAAAAGGTGGCAGGGCGTTTTGACATTGAGTGTATCGTCTACGCTAACGAATTCGGAGAGCTCGGGAGGAGCGATGGCGCAAGAGAATTGTTACAAACTGTGAGATCGTGCAGCTAAGGTTGTTTCACGAATAAGAATTGTTATATGGGAAACTTGAGGTTTTATCGA
>CAZBUW010000001.1:0-90763 GCA_964495195.1 uncultured Roseburia sp. | reverse complement strand
CTTCCAGCCAGCATCTGCTGGGGCTGATCAATGATGTGCTGGATATGAGCAAGATAGAAAGCGGCAAGACAACCTTAAATATCGGGGATATAGATCTGGCGGAGATCGTAGAGGAGCTGGAAACCATTATGCGTCCGCAGACGAAGGAAAAAGAGCAGGAGTTTGAGGTTTATGTCGGCGAACTGACGGATGAGTATGTATTGGGAGACAAACTGCGGATCAATCAGGTGTTGATTAATATCCTCTCTAACGCCGTCAAATATACGCCGGAAGGAGGACGCATAGAACTGACGGTGAGCCAGATTCCCTATGGAGCAAAAGGGTTCGCCCATTTCCGTTTTCAGGTTAAGGACAACGGCATCGGCATGGACAGCGCTTATCTGGAAACTATTTTTGACCCATTCAGCCGGGCGGAGAATGCTCTCTCCGGCGGGGTTCAGGGTACAGGGCTGGGCATGGCAATCACGAAGAATCTGGTGGAGATGATGGGAGGCTCTGTCACGGTAAAAAGCAGACCGGGGGAAGGCAGTGTATTCACGGTGGATCTGGAGCTGCAGATACAGGAGCAGCAGCCGGACGCTGGTTTTTGGACGGATAACGGTATTTATAATGCGTTGATCGTGGACGACGAGGTAGATGTATGTACCGGCGTGATGGCGGCTATGGCAGGTACCGGCGTGGAAATGCAGTTCGCTCTGGATGGCGGGACGGCGGTGCAGATGGTGAGTAATGCATGTCAGGAGGGACAGGAGTATAACGTCATCCTGCTGGATTGGAAGATGCCGGGAATGGACGGATTGGAAACGGCAAGACGTATACGCAGGATTATCCCGCAGGATGTGTCCATTATGATTCTGACTTCCTATGATTACAGCGATATTGAGGAGGAGGGACGTGCGGCGGGAATAGACGCTTTTCTGCCAAAGCCATTTTTCCTTGGAAATTTCAAAGAAGTTATCCGCAATCTGAAAAGCAAGGCTAAACTGGAAGCAAACGTCGGGGAACATGCTGCGGTCTTGAAGGGGAGACATTTTCTTGCAGCGGAGGATAACGAGCTGAATGCGGAGATTCTGAAGGAGCTTCTCTCCATGATGGAGGCAGACTGTGAGGTCGCAGTGGATGGGAAAGCGGCACTGGAGCGCTTTGAAGCCTCCGCGCCGGGAGAATTTGACGCGATTCTGATGGATATTCAGATGCCGGTAATGAATGGCTATGAATCCTGCCGCGCCATCCGTGCGAGCGATCATCCCTTAGCGAAAACAATCCCGATTATCGCCATGACCGCCAATGCTTTCGCTGACGACGTGGCGCAGGCTCTTAATTCAGGCATGAATGCGCATATTGCCAAGCCGATCGACATGGGTAAGCTGGAGGAAATACTGAAAAAGATTTTCGGAAAAAGAGAATAGTCAGACTGCGGGGGAACAGAAAACCCCTTGACTTTTCAAATTCGGGAAGCTATACTTATTCCTAGATTTGAAAAAAAAAGACGATGACGGAGACAGTAGTCCGCAGACGAACGCCAAAGAGAGCCGGGTGAGGTGGAAGCCGGTGCAAGTAGGCTGGGGATGAAGATCACTTCCAAGTTGCAGTCCGAAATCTGCATAGAAGCATGCAGAAAGTAAGTCCTGACGTATTTCCTGCGTTACAGGGAACGGGTATGGAATCTCTTATCCAGAATGTGGTGAGGGAGGAGTACATGGTATTTAGGTGGTACAACGACTTTAAGGCTCTCGTCCTATTTACAGGACGGAGCCTTTTTTATCGAATAGGAAAATAAAAAAGAAAGGAACAGACACAATGTATAACAAAGTTGAGTCAAACATGAATTTTGTTGACCGCGAGAAGCAGACAAAGGCATTTTGGGAGGAGAATGACATCTTCCGCAAATCCATGGAGAACAGAAAAGAGGGGGAGACCTACACGTTTTACGACGGACCTCCGACCGCAAACGGAAAACCGCACATCGGACATGTATTGACCCGTGTCATCAAAGATATGATTCCGCGCTACCAGACGATGAAGGGGAAATATGTTCCGCGTAAAGCGGGATGGGATACCCACGGACTGCCGGTCGAGCTGGAAGTGGAGAAACTCTTAGGACTGAACGGAAAAGAACAGATCGAGGAGTACGGGATGGAGCCGTTCATCAAACAGTGTAAAGAGTCTGTCTGGAAATACAAGGGGATGTGGGAAGAATTCTCCGGGACAGTCGGGTTCTGGGCGGATATGGACAATCCGTATGTCACCTACGATGACAATTTTATCGAGTCCGAGTGGTGGGCGTTAAAAGAAATCTGGAACAAGGGACTCCTCTACAAGGGATTTAAGATTGTTCCTTACTGCCCTCGCTGCGGTACGCCGCTCTCCACGGCGGAGGTATCACAGGGGTATAAGACGGTCAAAGAGCGCTCTGCTGTCGTCCGCTTTAAAGTGGCAGGCGAGGATGCTTATTTTCTGGCGTGGACCACGACACCGTGGACACTGCCGTCAAACGTTGCGCTCTGTGTGAATCCGGACGAGACTTACTGCAGGGTAAAAGCGGCAGACGGTTACACATACTATATGGCAGAAGCGCTGCTCGATACAGTTCTCGGCAAACTCGGAGACGGGGAGAATAAGGCATACGAAGTATTGGAGACATACAGCGGAAAAGATTTAGAGTACAAAGAGTACGAGCCTCTTTTTGCATGCGCGGGCGAGGCCGCTGCAAAACAGAAGAAGAAGGCACATTTTGTGACATGCGACAATTATGTTACCATGTCAGACGGTACCGGTATCGTCCATATCGCACCGGCATTCGGTGAGGACGATGCAAAGGTCGGACGAAACTACGACCTTCCGTTCGTGCAGTTCGTAAACGGAAAAGGAGAACTGACTGAGGAGACGCCGTATGCGGGATTGTTTGTGAAAAAAGCGGACCCTGAGGTCATCAAGGATTTAGATGCGGAGGGCAAGCTCTTCGACGCTCCAAAATTTGAACATGAGTACCCGCACTGCTGGAGATGTGACACACCGCTCATCTATTACGCGAGAGAATCCTGGTACATCAAGGAAACTGCAGTCAGAGACGACTTGATCCGCAACAATAACACGGTCAACTGGATTCCGGACTCCATCGGAAAGGGACGTTTCGGCAACTGGCTGGAGAATATTCAGGACTGGGCAATCTCCCGTAACCGCTATTGGGGAACTCCGTTAAATATCTGGGAGTGTGAGGACTGCGGTCACCAGGAGTGCATCGGCAGCCGTGAGGAACTGAAGAATCTGAGCGGAAACGACGAGGCGCTCACCGTGGAACTCCACAGACCTTATGTGGATGAAATCACCTGTAAGTGTCCGAAGTGCGGAAAAACCATGCGCCGTGTTCCGGAAGTGTTGGACTGCTGGTTTGATTCCGGTGCGATGCCGTTCGCACAGCATCATTATCCGTTTGAGAACAGGGATGTATTTGAAAAACAGTTCCCGGCGCAGTTTATCTCGGAGGCGGTCGACCAGACGCGCGGATGGTTCCACTCCTTGATGGCAGAGTCGACATTGCTCTTCAACAAAGCTCCATACGAGAACGTTATCGTGCTGGGGCACGTTCAGGATGAGAACGGTCAGAAGATGTCGAAGTCCAAGGGAAACGCAGTCGATCCGTTTGAGGCGTTAGAGACCTATGGAGCGGATGCAATCCGCTGGTATTTCTATATCAACAGCGCTCCATGGCTTCCGAACCGTTTCCACGGAAAGGCAGTGCAGGAAGGACAGCGCAAGTTCATGGGTACACTGTGGAACACCTACGCATTCTTCGTGCTCTATGCGAATATTGATAACTTTGACGCAACAAAGTACAGCTTAGATTACGACAAACTGTCTGTCATGGACAAGTGGCTGCTTTCAAAACTGAATACAGTGATCAAAGAGGTGGATGATGACCTCGGCAACTACCGCATTCCGGAAGCGGCAAGGGCGCTTGATGAGTTCGTCGACGAGATGAGCAACTGGTATGTAAGACGTTCCCGCGAGCGCTTCTGGGCGAAGGGAATGGAGCAGGATAAGATCAATGCATATATGACCCTCTACACCGCACTCGTGCAGATCTGTAAATGTGCGGCGCCGATGATTCCGTTCATGACGGAGGATATTTACCGGAATCTGGTGTGCAGCTTAGATAAGAATGCGCCGATAAGCATCCATCTGTGTGACTATCCGGTTGCAAATGACGCTTTTATCGACGAAGAGCTGGAAAAAAACATGGACGAAGTATTGAAAGTTGTAGTTATGGGGCGAGCATGCCGCAACGCAGCCAACATCAAGAACCGTCAGCCAATCGGCAGTATGTTTGTAAAAGCGCCGTTCGCGCTGCCGGAATTTTTCACAGAGATCATCGAGGATGAGCTGAATGTGAAGAAGGTCGACTTTACCGATGACGTCAGCGCGTACACAAGTTATAGTTTCAAACCGCAGCTTCGCACCGTCGGACCAAAGTACGGCAAGTTCTTAGGGCAGATCCAGAAAGCGCTTGCAGAGTTAGACGGGAATAAAGCGATGGCTGAACTGAGAGAAAATGGTGTTTTGACGTTATCTTCCGTATCGGATGACGTAAAACTTGCAGAGGAGGATCTTTTGATCACGATGACCCAGATGGAGGGTTATGTGACAGAGGGCGACAATACAGTTACAGTTGTACTTGATACGAACCTGACGCCGGAACTTATCGAGGAAGGCTTTGTCCGGGAGATCATCAGCAAGATTCAGACCATGCGAAAAGAAGCCGGTTTTGAGGTGATGGATAAGATTGTGATCTCTTATATCGCAGAGGGGGAAGCCGCTGCAATTTTTGAAAAATACGGTGAACAGATTACCGCTGAAGTCATGGGAAACGGAATTCATGCCGGAAACTTAGATGGTTATGAGAAAGAATGGAATATCAATGGTTCGAAAGTCACACTTGCAGTGAAAAAAGCGTAAGTAGTTCGAATTTGAGAAGAAAAGGGCAGAAATCTCTGTGGGTTTCTGCCTATTTTCGTGTATAATAAGAAAGGAAAAAAGTGGTGAGGGAAAAAGAGAAGAGTGAGATGGAGAAGACATATTCAAAGAAAAAAGCATAAGACAAGGAGGACTGACATTATGAAGCGCACAAGATTTGACAAGAAAGAGTTTATTTTAAGTGTGGAAGACAATTTAAAGACGTTGTATCGCAAACGCCTAGATGAGGCAAATCAGCAGGAGATGTTTCAGGCGGTTTCTAATACAGTGAAAGATACGATCATGGATCAGTGGATGGCGACGCAGCAGACAATTATGGAAAAAGACCCGAAGATGGTCTACTATATGTCGATGGAGTTTCTGGTGGGACGTGCTCTGGGGAACAACCTCATCAACATGACCTGTTACGACGAGGTGAAGAAGGCGTTGGATGAGCTCGGCTTTGACCTGAATGTGATTGAGGATCAGGAGCCTGACCCTGCGTTAGGGAACGGTGGCTTAGGGAGACTTGCCGCATGCTTTATGGAGTCTCTTGCAACTCTCGGATATGCCGCATACGGCTGTGGGATCCGTTATCATTACGGTATGTTCAAGCAGAAGATTGAGAATGGCTTTCAGGTGGAAGTGCCGGACAACTGGCTGAAGGACGGCTATCCGTTTGAGCTGAAGCGCCCAAAATACTCTTACGAAGTAAAATTCGGCGGCTATGTCAAATCCGAGGTGGGACAGGACGGAAAGGTGCGCTTCGTGCAGGAGGGATACCAGTCCGTTTTAGCGACTCCATATGATATGCCAATCATCGGTTACAATAACAGCATGGTAAATACGTTGATGATCTGGGACGCGCAGCCGAAGGAATGTTTTGAGCTGAGTTCTTTTGACAAGGGGGATTACCAGCGCGCCGTGGAGCAGGAGAATCTTGCAAGAAACTTAGTCAACGTCCTCTATCCGAACGACAATCACATTCAGGGGAAGGAACTGCGGTTAAAACAGCAGTATTTCTTTGTGTCGGCGAGTGTGCAGCGCGCTTTAGAGCGCTACAAGAGAAACCATGAGGATATCCGCAAGCTGCCGGAGAAGGTGGCGTTTCAGTTGAATGATACGCATCCAACGGTTGCCGTAGCTGAATTGATGCGGATACTGATAGATGAGGAGAACCTAAGCTGGGAGGAAGCGTGGGAGATTACGACGAAGACCTGCGCCTACACGAACCACACGATCATGTCCGAGGCGCTTGAGAAGTGGCCGATTGAGATTTTTTCCAGACTGCTTCCGCGTATCTACCAGATTGTGGAGGAGATCAACCGCCGTTTTATTTTAAGCATTCAGGAGAGATTCCCGAACAATCAGTATATGGTGGAGAAGATGGCGATCATCTACGACGGACAGGTCAAGATGGCGCACCTTGCGATTGCGGCGGGACACTCGGTCAACGGTGTGGCAAGGCTTCACACGGAAATCTTAAAGAATCAGGAACTGAAAGAATTCTATCAGATGTTCCCGGAGAAGTTTAACAATAAGACGAATGGTATTACGCAGCGGAGATTTCTGCTCCACGGAAACCAGCTCTTAGCAAAGTGGGTGACAGACCACATTGGGGATGAGTGGATCACAGATCTCTCCCGCATCGGGAAACTCGCAATCTATGCGGATGATGAGAAGGCGCAGCAGGAGTTTATGAATATCAAATACCAGAATAAGCTCCGTCTTGCAAAATACATCAAGGAACACAATGACATCGATGTGGACCCGCGCTCCATTTTCGATGTGCAGGTCAAGCGTCTGCATGAGTATAAACGCCAGCTGCTCAACATTTTGCACATCATGTATCTGTACAATGAGCTGAAGGAGCACCCGGATATGGAATTTGTGCCGAGAACGTTCATCTTTGGAGCAAAGGCGGCAGCAGGATACAAGAATGCCAAGCTGACAATCAAGCTGATCAACAGTGTCGCGGATGTCATCAATCGCGATGAGTCGATCAATGGAAAGATAAAAGTTGTATTCATCGAGGACTACAAGGTGTCAAATGCAGAGTGGATTTTTGCGGCGGCGGATGTCAGCGAACAGATATCCACAGCGAGCAAGGAGGCTTCCGGAACCGGAAACATGAAGTTCATGTTAAACGGTGCGCTCACCCTCGGCACAATGGACGGTGCGAATGTCGAGATTGTGGAGGAGGTCGGTGAGGAGAATGCGTTTATCTTTGGAATGAGCTCCGATGAGGTTATTGCACACGAACAGAACCGCGACTATGACCCGGTACAGATTTTTAATATGGATCAGGACATCCGGAAAGTGCTGATGCAGTTGATTAACGGCTTTTATGCGCCGGATGATTCCGAGCGTTTCCGCGACCTTTACAATTCACTTCTGAATACAAAGTGTACGCCTCGGGCGGACATGTATTTTATTCTGGCGGATTTCCGCTCCTATGCCGAGGCGCAGAAGCGTGTCATGGAGTATTATAAAGACGAGGCGGCATGGGCAAAGAGCGCAATCTTAAACGTTGCGCACAGCGGCAAGTTCTCCTCGGATCGCACGATTCAGGAGTACGTCGACGACATCTGGCATTTGGATAAATTGACGGTAAAATAGGAAAAGACAAAGAGAAATATGTGGAAACCGCATTGTGCATGACTGCCGGCGGTTTCCTTTTTTACACTTTTTAGATATTGTCTAAAGACAAATCGGAGAAAGAAATGTAGAATATAGACATAAGGAACGAGGGGGTTCCAAAAAAATATCGGGAGGTTTTTACATGGCAAAGTACATTATGGCATTAGATGCCGGAACAACCAGCAACCGTTGCATTCTCTTCAATGAGAAAGGGGAGATGTGCAGCGTTGCGCAGAAGGAATTTACACAGCATTTTCCAAAACCGGGCTGGGTGGAACATGATGCGGAGGAAATCTGGTCGACACAGCTTGAGGTTGCAAAACAGGCGATGGCAAATGTTGGAGCTTCTGCCGCAGATATTGGGGCAATCGGTATCACAAACCAGCGCGAGACAACAATCGTATGGGATAAGGAGACCGGGGAACCGGTGCATCATGCAATCGTCTGGCAGTGCAGGAGAACGGCGGAGTACTGTGACTCTTTGAAGGAGAAAGGGTTGACAGAGACGTTCCGCGGGAAGACGGGACTTGTGATTGACGCTTACTTCTCGGGGACGAAGATTAAGTGGATTTTAGACAATGTGGAAGGGGCGAGAGAGAGGGCAGAGAAGGGGGAACTGTTATTTGGAACAGTTGAGACCTGGCTGATCTGGAAGCTGACAAAAGGTCAGGTGCATATCACGGATTATTCGAATGCATCCAGAACAATGCTTTTTAACATCAATACGCTGCAGTGGGATGATGAAATCTTAAAGGAACTCGATATTCCAAAATGTATGCTCCCGGAAGCAAAACCTTCAAGCTGCATTTACGGGGAGGCGGCGCCGGAATTTTTCGGTGGACCGATTCCGATTGCGGGTGCAGCAGGAGACCAGCAGGCGGCGCTCTTTGGGCAGACCTGTTTCAATGAGGGTGAGGCGAAGAATACCTACGGTACAGGGTGCTTCCTCCTTATGAACACGGGGGAGAAACCAATCTTTTCGAAGAACGGGCTTGTAACTACAATTGCATGGGGACTTGACGGAAAAGTCAACTATGCACTGGAAGGTTCCGTGTTCGTCGCCGGAGCATCAATCCAGTGGCTGCGCGATGAGATGCGTTTCATCGACAGCTCTCCGGATTCCGAGTACATGGCGAGGAAAGTAAAAGATACAAACGGATGTTATGTCGTGCCTGCATTCACAGGACTTGGCGCACCTTATTGGGATCAGTATGCGAGGGGAACCATCGTCGGCATCACGCGGGGGGTCAACAAATACCATATCATCCGCGCGACCTTAGAGTCGCTCGCATATCAGGTAAATGATGTGTTAGAGGCGATGAAAGCGGACTCCGGAATTGAACTCTCCGCTCTGAAAGTGGATGGCGGAGCCAGCGCAAACAATTTATTGATGCAGATGCAGACAGATATCAGCGGTGCTCCGGTAGAGCGTCCGGTCTGTGTGGAGACGACAGCGATGGGGGCTGCTTATCTGGCGGGGCTTGCCGTCGGATATTGGTCGAGCAAGGAAGATGTTATTAAGAATTGGGCGGTTGACCGTTCGTTCACACCTGAAATTTCAGTGGAGGAGCGTGAGAAGAAGGTAAAGACATGGAAAAAGGCAGTGACATACGCATTTAATTGGGCAAAAGAAGAATAGCAGCGGATAAGGGGGGAGGACAAATTTATGTTACCATATATTGCAGAGTTTATTGGAACTTGTTTACTGATACTTCTCGGAGATGGTGTCGTGGCAAATGTGAATTTGAATAAATCCGGTATGAAGGGAGCAGGAGCTATCCAGATTACACTTGCCTGGGGACTTGCAGTATTGGTTCCGGCATTCATTTTCGGGGAGGCATCCGGAGCCAGCTTTAATCCGGCGCTGACCATTGCGCTTGCGGCGGACGGAAGTTTTGCATGGAGCATGGTGCCGGGCTATGTGGTGGCGCAGGTGGCAGGCGCCTTCTGCGGAGGTATTTTAGTCTACATCCTGTTCAAGGATCAGTTTGACGCGACAGAGGACGCGGGCAGCAAGCTGGGGGTATTTGCTACCGGACCATCTGTGCCGAATACGGTTCGCAATTTACTTAGTGAGATAATTGGAACATTTGTACTCGTATTTGCAATCAAGGGACTTGGAAATGTACCGGATTGTGATGCAGGCGTCGGAAAGATTCTTGTATTTGCAATTATCGTTTCCATCGGTATGTCGCTCGGCGGGCTGACCGGATATGCAATCAATCCGGCAAGAGATTTTGGACCGCGCCTTGCACATGCGGTACTCCCGATTAGGGGAAAAGGATCATCCAATTTTGCTTATGGATGGATCCCGGTCGTAGGACCGGTTATTGGTGCATTATTGGCAGTAGGGCTTTATGCAATCATTCCGTGGTAAAAGAGAAATCGTAAAAAAGCTGTGGCGGGTTTGTACCGCCACAGCAA
Organism: uncultured Roseburia sp.; assembly: GCA_964495195.1. Lineage (GTDB taxonomy): Bacteria > Bacillota > Clostridia > Lachnospirales > Lachnospiraceae > Roseburia. Next base: position 80,746 of record CAZBUW010000001.1, on the reverse strand, counting down.
AAATATTGAATTGCAAGAGATTGGAGCCATGCAAATAATGTACGGAGAAAGTACAGTTTATTTTGTGTGGCTTTTTTTATAAAATGGAGGTAAAAAATATGTGTGATTATGATGTTGTAATCATTGGTGCAGGTGTAACCGGAAGCGCCAGTGCAAGGGAGCTTTCACGATACAATTTAAATATCTGTGTCGTTGAGAAAGAGGAGGATGTATGCTGTGGAACATCGAAGGCAAACAGCGCGATTGTACATTCGGGGATTGATTGTGTACCGGGCACGCTGATGGCAGAGATGAATATCCGCGGAAATGAGCTGATGGAGCCGCTCTCAAAGGAGCTTGACTTTGAATTTAAACGGAATGGCTCTTTGATTTTATGTTTTTCGGAGGAGGATATGCCTGCTCTGCAGAAACTTTTTGAACAGGGAAAGACAAGCGGTATCCCGGATATCCGCATTTTAGATAAGAAAGAAGTCCATGAGATGGAGCCGAATCTGTCCGACGAAGTCGTGGCTGCAATCTATGCCCCGACCGGCGGAATTGTGTGTCCGTTCGGCATGAACATCGCAATGGCGGAGAATGCAGCTACAAACGGAGTGGAGTTTAAATTTGACACAGAGGTAAAAGAGATCAGACACATAAACGGCGGATATGCTCTCGTCACAGACAACGGTGAAATTACAACCAAATGCGTAGTTAATGCGGCGGGTGTTTATGCAGACAAATTCCACAACATGGTAAGTGAGCAAAAGATTCACATTACACCGAGACGGGGCGAATACTGTCTGTTGGATAAGACGACAGGAGGTCTGGTGGAAAAGACTATCTTCCAGCTTCCGGGCAAGTATGGAAAGGGAGTTCTCGTCACCCCTACCGTACATGGGAACACGTTAGTCGGCCCGACAGCAGTGGACCATGATGACAAGGATGCGACGCAGACGACAGCGGAAGGAATTGCGAGCCTGACGGAAAAGGCAAAGAGATCGGTGCCGTCCGTACCGATGCGCCAGGTCATCACATCCTTCTGCGGAAACCGCGCGCATGAGGATCACCATGAATTTATCATCAAAGAGTTAGAGGATGCGCCATTTTTTGTAGACGCGGCGGGAATTGAGTCGCCGGGACTCACAAGCGCTCCGGCAATCGGAATCCGCGTGGCAGAGATTGTGACAGGTCTGCTTTGCCCGGAGAAAAATCCGAACTTTGTGGGGACGAGAAAAGGAATCTTAGATCCGAAGAAACTTTCGGAGGAGGAGTATAAGAAGCTGATTAAAGAAAAACCGGCTTACGGAACCATCATCTGCCGCTGTGAGATGATTACGGAAGGTGAGATTATGGATGCCATCCACAGACCGCTCGGCGCAAAATCGTTAGATGGCGTAAAGCGCAGAACGAGAGCGGGAATGGGACGCTGTCAGTCGGGATTTTGTTCTCCTAGAACGATGGAGATTCTGTCGAGAGAACTTGGAGTGTCGCAGCTTGAGATCACAAAGAGCGGCGGAAAATCAAATGTTGTAGTTGGATATAGCAAACAGGGAAAGTAAGGAGGACGAAGTGATGAGCGCATATGATATCGTAATTATTGGCGGGGGACCTGCAGGACTTGCCGCAGCTGCAGCCGCAAAGAGAAATGGGATCGACAGCATTTTGATTTTGGAGAGAGATACCCAGCTGGGGGGAATTTTAAACCAGTGTATCCACAATGGATTCGGACTTCACACCTTCAAGGAAGAATTGACAGGCCCGGAGTATGCAAAACGTTTTATCGATCAGGTCGAGGAGTTGAAGATTGAATATAAGCTGAACACGATGGTCATGGATATCAGCAAAGAGAAAGTAATCACGGCGATGAACCGGACAGACGGACTCTTTACCATAGAGGCGAAAGCGGTCATTCTGGCGATGGGCTGCAGGGAACGTCCGAGGGGAGCTTTGAATATCCCGGGATACCGTCCGGCAGGAATTTATTCGGCAGGTACGGCACAGCGGTTAGTCAATATAGAAGGTTTTATGCCGGGGCGCGAAGTCGTTATTTTAGGCTCCGGTGATATCGGACTTATCATGGCAAGGCGAATGACGTTAGAGGGAGCAAAAGTAAAAGTGGTAGCGGAGCTCATGCCATTCTCCGGTGGATTGAAGAGAAATATTGTACAGTGTCTTGACGATTACGGAATACCGCTGAAGTTAAGTCATACGGTTGTCGACATCAAGGGAAGGGAACGCGTGGAGGGGATTGTTCTCGCGGAAGTTGACAACCATGGAAAACCGATTCCGGGGACGGAGGAGGAGTACACCTGCGACACGCTGCTGCTCTCCTGCGGACTTTTGCCGGAGAACGAACTGTCACGCGGAATGGGGGTCGACATCAATACAGTGACGAATGGACCGAGCGTCAATGAGAGTCTGGAGACAAACATCGAGGGTGTGTTTGCATGCGGAAACGTGCTGCACGTACATGACCTTGTTGATTTTGTGTCCGAGGAAGCGGCAGCAGCAGGAAAGAATGCAGCTGCCTATGTGAAGAACGATTGCAGCATGGGAGAACTCGGAAAAGAAATCAGGCTGATTCCGACAGACGGTGTCCGTTACACGGTTCCCAAAAATATTCATGTGAACCGCATGGAGGAGGAACTTACGGTTCGGTTTCGTGTTGGCGCGGTATACAGGAACTGCTACATAGCTGCATACTTAAATGACGAGCGTATCATCCATAAGAAAAAACAGATCATTGCGCCGGGTGAGATGGAGGAGATTAAGCTGAAAAAAGAGCAGTTAGAGTCCTTCGCGGGTCTCGAAAATATCACCATTAAGATAGAGGAGGCATAGACAATGGAGAAGAGAAGTCTTACTTGTATCGGATGTCCTTTGGGTTGTTCGATTGAGGTCGAAATGGAAAATGGAGAGGTAATCAGTGTGACAGGAAATACCTGTAAGCGCGGGGATGTATACGCGCGCAAGGAAGTGACGCATCCGACGCGGATTGTCACCTCGACCATCCGGGTGGACGGCGGTGAGATTGCAATGGTGTCCTGCAAGACAAAAGAGGATATTCCGAAGGAAAAAATTATGGATATCATGGATGAGATTAATCAGGCGCGCGTAAAGGCACCGGTAGGGATTGGAGACGTTTTGATTACGAATGTGGCTGGAACCGGCGTTGACGTGATTGCAACAAAGGAAATTACTGCAAAATAGAGAAGGGAACAATAAAAAATGGGTGCCGCTCATCGAAGCGGCACCCATTTTTTAGGTGTATTTTGCACATATAATCTAAAGCTGGATAAAAAAGACTGTACAATATGCTTAAGGAAATAAAAACAAAAGTTGCAAAACAGTGTAAAAATACCAAAATGGAGGTTGACGCCAGATTGACACTGTGATATGTTAAAGAGGTGGCGTGCTGCTAGAATATACTAAAGCAAAGAGATGGGTTAAGGTGGGAGGACAGTATGAAGAAAAGAATTATTTCGGTATCAGGTGTCTTGCTTATGCTATGTGTGTTAGTAATTTGTTGTATGATGGCGCAAAAAAGTCATTTCACGGAATCGCCTATTGAGATAGAATATCTTGACAATGGAGATGTGAGAATTGGAGAGGGGCTTATTGCCTACGGGTTTTATACGACTGCAGGAGACATTGTTGATAATTCGGCTGAAATAGAGTGCACAGACGGAAAAATAGAGGGAACATATAAGTTTCACCAGAATACCAATCAAACGAATAATTTTGGCATGATAATCATGTGTGACTATATACAGAACAGCTTTACTGTTCAGAAAAAAGCGTATGATTTTTATACATTTTCTGCAACAGGTGATGAAGAATTAGAAATCCCGATTACAGTTGATGTGCCGGATGAGGCAGCTGAAATTGAAATAATGATTATCACAGAACCTTATGCTGAGTTGAGTGATTTATATGTTGAGGATGAATTTAATTGGAATAATATGTATGCGTCTAAAAGTCTGATGGTGCAAAGGTATTCTATAAAAGGAAGGGAGAAGAAAGCGTTTAAAAAGACAGAATTAAAGGATATCGCGTATGATGGAAATATAGGATTTGATTTGGTTGATGATAAGATCGAAATTCCGACCGTATTTTGCAAGAAAAATTCTGGTGACACAGCAAAGATAGCGCTTGGATGTGGTGGACTAAATATAGAGGAGTATGTTGTAGTGGCATTTTGCGATTGGAAACAGGTTGCGATTGCAGAGGGGGAAAAGGTATGCTGCTTTAACTATACAGATGGCAAAAACGGATATTATAGCATTACAATGCCGGAAGCGGAGAAGAGTACACCGTATCAAATGTTCGCATTTGGAAATCCGAATCACTTTATGTCTTATGAATGGGCATCTTTTAGAATTATCTTAAATGAATAGCGAAAGGAGAATATTTGTTATGAAGCGAATCGAGAGATTTTTGTTTGGCTTTATTTGCAGTATGGTATTAATGTCGAGTACAGTTTTAGCACAATCAACAGAGTTATCCCCAGAAGATGAATTGGTAGAAGACAGGAAACTAGATGTCGAGATAAATGATGAGGAGACAATGAAAAAGAAACCATCGTTATTTTCATTTTTTTCGAATTCTTCAAAGACGATAACCTGTCATTCATCATTAAGGGTATATGATGATTATACATATGTTTGGGCATATTCATATACTGAAGACGGATATATGGATTATATTAGAACTACATGTAGTGCTTCATTTAAATCTGGTGCTAGGGCTGGTTATGCTGATCAGGTTTCTAATTCCGGACAGGTTTGGGCAAATTCTGCAATTGTAGATGTGGACACATCAGTTTTTCCTAATTTAAAAGTATATTCTGCGACTTCAACACATTATTTTAGTAGAGCAGGATATAAATCTGTGAATAACACATTATTATGGAATAAGTAGTAGTACATTAATATTTAAATGACATTAGAATCCATCATAGACACTGAGTGATTTTTGATTATGAATGTAGCCGGAACTGGCGTTGATGTGATTGCAACAAAGGAGAACGCTGCAAAATAGAGAAGGGAACAATAAAAAATGGGCGCCGCTCATCGAAGCGGCACCCATTTTTTAGATGTATTTTGCACCCATAGTTTAAATTAGAAGCTAACAGGAACAGAGCATAGTGGAAAGAGAGTTCTGTTCTGTTGCTACATAAGCAGGAATCGGTTTGATCTGCTGCATATAGTTTAAGATTGTAACGACGTCCTTTGTGGAGACTGCGCGGTTATTGTGGATGTAATCCATCAGATAGTAGCAGAGGAGGTTGACAAAGAACTGTGAGTCGCAGTCGATGCATTCCGCCCCGTGTTCTTCCAGAATACTGTTGAGCGTCGCCACCATCGGCTGCCGCATACAGTCTAAGATCAATGGCCAGGAGAGCTCGTTGATGACTCTGTTGTAATACCGCGGGTCGCTGTTGATGGTTTTCATCATATGTTCAAGCCAGTCGTTGATATCGCAGGAGGAGCCGGTGTCGGGACGGGCTGCGATGTCGTGTATGCCAATCCAGGCGAGAACATCGTAGATATCCTTGAAATTGTAATAAAAACTCTGGCGGCTCATGTTCGTCTTCTCCATGATGTCGTGGATTGTAATTTTCCGGATTTCCTTGTAACGCACAAGTTCTTTTACACATTCTGCAATTTTTCTTTTGGTTGAGTAACACATAATTTTTGCCCCTTTCTGCGCTGCATCTGTTTTATTGTTTCCCAAGAAAATGTTGTTACGGAAAACAAAAAAGAACAGATAAATTAGCGGTACAAGTACCGCAATCTACCTGTTCTCTTCGTCTCTAGGTATCACTGTAAAATTGGTAACTTCCTCTCAAAACAAGAAGTTTTATATGATGTTATTATACGATATTTTTAGAGAAAGCGCAATCCTAAAAAGCCCAAAATGGATGTCCTTTTTCTAGTTTTGAGAAGTTGTTCCTTGACGTGTGCATGTGTTTCTTTTATAATTAGTTGTACATGGTGTACAACTAATTATAAAAGGGGGAAAAGAGGATGACGATTCAAGAAAATTTGCAAAAATTGAATTTCTCAAAACTCGAAGCAGATATATATATCGCTCTGTTGGGAGAAAAACCCATGTCTGCATATCAGTTGGCAAAAAAGATAGATATTTCAAGAACCTCTATCTACAATGCGTTAGAGTTCATGCTGGAGAAAGGAATCGTGGAAGTAGTGCCAAACAATACATTGCTCTATGTGGCACAGGAACCGGATGTCATTTTTAAAAAGATACAGGAGAGTGTGGATAACAGCATTCAGGAGGCAGGCCAATATCTGAAAGAATACAAGGAGAATAAGCGAGAAGACATAACAGCCAATTTTTATGGTTACGATACTGCAATCTATAAAATCAAAGAGATGTTAAAAAATGTGCAGAAAGAGATTTATATCAATACAGATTGTAGGCTTGAGGAGATCAGAGAAGATTTCGAACAGCTTGTAGAAAAAGGAATTAAGGTTGTAGTTTTTTCTTTTTACGAGATAGAAAATCCGGTCGCGGGTGTAGACTATTTTACACACGGAAGAGAGAGAAAAAAAGACTTCAGACAGAGCAGATTGATGGTAGTTGTGGATAATGAACGGCTGCTTCTTGCAGATGGTTCTAGTCAGAATACTTTGTGGAAGGGAACCGAGAGCAATGAAAAACTTATGGTAAAAATCATGGCAGAGCATATCCATAATGATATTTATCTTTTGAAGATTAGAGATAAATATGGGAAAGAGATTTATGATGATTATTTGAGGATTGATACTATTTTTGAGAGAAAGGCAAGAGGTGAAGAGGGATGAAGGTTTTTGTTTCTGGACTGTTAAATATAGAGACAACCATAAAAGTAAGAAAGTTCCCAATCGAGTACTATCCGATTGATTACCCCTTCTTTGGAATAGATTCATCGGTATCGGGGGTGGGGTACAATCTGGCGAAAGCCTTTCTGCACTTAGGGGACGAGGTCAACCTGCTCTCCTATCTGGGGAAGGATACAGAAGGCGGGATTGTCGCAAAGAGGCTTGAGGAAGACGGGATTTTTTCGGGAAATATCTTCTCGGAGCTAGAGCGCACACCCGTATCCTGCGTTCTCTATGACGAGGATGGAAAAAGACAGATTTATTGCGATTTGAAGGACATTCAGGGGAAGAGTGCTGCCTATGAGAAGGTAAAAGAGATTGAGGATTGCGAGTTGTTTGCAATCTGCAATACAAATTTTAATCGGGAATTGATTAAAAGATTGAAGGACGGAGGGAAACTAATTGCAACGGATGTCCATGTGCTCGGCGATATTTTTGATGAGTACAACGCTGACTTCATGAAGTATTCTGATATCCTGTTTTTGAGTGATGAGAATCTGCCGTGCGACCCGGTTGTGTTTGTGAAAAAACTGAGACAGGCGTACGGGAAAAAGATTATCGTTATAGGAATGGGGAGCAAAGGCGCCCTGTTGTGCGACGAGCAGGATAAAATTTTTCAGTTCGATGCGGTATCGTGTGAAAAAGTGGTAAATACGGTAGGCGCGGGCGATGCCTTATTTTCTGGCTTCTTGCATTTTTACGGGAAGGGGTATCCGGCATATCAGGCATTAATCAGGGCAGAGATATTTGCGGCAATCAAGATCGGATTTAATGGGGCATCCACAGGTTTTTCGGATGAGGAGACGATTGAGAGGTTGGTGAAGAGCAAGACACCGAAGATTAGAGAGATTGTATAAAATCGCGAAAGCATTTGAATTATCCCCCGAGACATAATATAATTGTCTCGGAGGATTTTTTTATGTCATTTACGCATTTACATGTCCACACAGAGTTCTCTCTGTTAGACGGATCAAATAAGATAAAAGAATATGTAGCGAGAGTCAAAGAACTCGGGATGAACAGCGCCGCCATCACGGACCACGGTGTGATGTTTGGCGTCATCGATTTTTATAAGGAGGCGAAGGCGCAGGGAATTAATCCGATCTTAGGGTGTGAGGTCTATGTCGCACCGAATTCCCGTTTTGACAGGGAGACATCCCACGGGGAGGACCGCTATTACCATCTCGTGCTCTTAGCGGAGAACAATCAGGGCTATCAGAACCTGATGAAGATTGTGTCGAAGGGATTTGTCGAAGGGTATTATTACAAACCGCGTGTCGACTTAGAGCTGCTCGAACAGTACCATGAGGGCATCATCGCGCTGAGCGCCTGTCTTGCGGGGGAAGTGCAGAGATATCTTGCCCGGAATCTCTATGAGGAGGCCAAAAAATCGGCGCTCCGCTACGAGGAGATTTTCGGGGAAGGCAATTTTTTCTTAGAGCTTCAGGACCATGGAATCCCGGAGCAGAAGATGGTCAACCCACAGCTGCTGCGGCTCAGTCAGGAGCTCGGTATCGATCTGGTGGCGACAAACGACGTCCACTATACCTATGCGGAGGATGCGGAGGCGCACGATATCCTGCTCTGTATCCAGACCGGGAAAAAACTGGCGGATGAGAACCGTATGCGCTATGAGGGCGGTCAGTATTATGTCAAGTCGGAGGAGGAGATGAGGCAGCTTTTTCCTTATGCCCAAGAAGCGATTGAAAATACGCAAAAGATTGCGGACCGCTGCCATGTTGAGATAGAGTTCGGCGTGACGAAGCTGCCGCGGTTTGACGTGCCGGAGGGATACACATCCTGGGAATATTTGAATAAACTATGTCATGAGGGCTTGGTGGAGCGCTATCCGAACGATTGCGACAAATATCTGCCGCAGCTCGATTATGAGCTGAATGTAATCCAGAAGATGGGGTATGTCGACTATTTTCTGATTGTGTGGGATTTTATCAATTATGCGAGAACACACGGAATACCGGTGGGGCCGGGGCGTGGAAGCGCGGCGGGAAGCCTCGTCTCCTACACGACGGGTATCACCAATATCGACCCGGTGAAGTATAGTCTCTTGTTTGAGCGTTTCCTGAACCCGGAGCGTGTGACCATGCCCGATATCGATATCGACTTCTGCTACGAGAGGCGCGGTGAAGTTATTGATTACGTGGTAAAAAAATACGGCGCGGACTGTGTGACCCAGATTGTCACCTTCGGTACGCTCGCCGCCCGCGGGGTTATCCGCGACGTGGGGCGTGTCATGGATCTGCCGTATGCGTTCTGCGATACCATTTCAAAGAGTATTCCAAACGAACTCGGCATTACGATCGACAAGGCGCTGACAATGAACAGGGAGCTGCGCGCCATGTACGAGAGTGATGAGAGCGTACATAAACTCATCGATATGTCAAAACGTCTGGAGGGACTGCCGCGCCACACGTCCATGCATGCGGCGGGGGTCGTAATCTCCCAGAAGGCGATGGATGAGTATGTACCGTTGTCGAGAGCTTCCGACGGGACAATCACAACGCAGTTTATCATGACGACAATCGAGGAGCTCGGTCTTTTGAAAATGGACTTTTTAGGGCTTCGCACACTGACGGTCATCAAGGATGCCGTAAAGCTGGTGGAACGCAACTACGGTATTCGGATTGATGTGGATCACATCGACTACAACGACCACAAAGACCCGAATGCGGTCATGGTGGATTACAACGATAAGAAAGTGTTAGACTACATTGGCACGGGGAAGACGGAGGGCGTTTTCCAGTTAGAGAGCGCTGGTATGAAAAACTTCATGAAGGAGTTAAAGCCGCAGTCCTTAGAGGATGTCATTGCCGGAATCTCTCTGTATCGTCCGGGTCCGATGGATTTTATTCCAAAGTATATCAAGGGAAAAAACGAGAGGGATTCGATTACTTATGTTTGTCCGGAGTTAGAGCCGATTTTAGAGCCGACCTACGGCTGTATCGTCTACCAGGAGCAGGTTATGCAGATTGTGCAGAGCCTTGCCGGCTACACGATGGGACAGGCGGACAACATCCGCCGTGCGATGAGCAAAAAGAAACAGTATGTCATCGACGCGGAACGCCAGAACTTTGTCTACGGAAATGAGAAGGAGGGCATCAGGGGATGTGTCAACAACGGCATCAGTGAAAAGGCGGCGAACGAGATCTACGATTCCATGGTCGATTTTGCAAAGTACGCCTTCAACAAATCCCACGCGGCAGCCTATGCGGTGGTCTCCTACCAGACGGCGTATTTGAAATACTATTATCCGGTTGAATTTATGGCGGCTTTAATGACGTCTGTCATTGATAATCCGGGAAAAGTGGCAGGCTATATTTATTCCTGCCGTCAGATGGGGATTGCGGTGCTTCCACCGGATATCAACCACGGGGAGGGCGTATTTACCGCGGACAAGAGCGGAATCCGCTATGGCCTCTATGCGATTAAGAGTATCGGCCGTCCGGTTGTGGATCTGATTTTGGAGGAGAGAGAGCAGAACGGGCCTTATACGACGCTTCAGAATTTTATCGAGCGGGTCGGCGGCAGGGAGGTCAACAAGCGCGCGATTGAGAACCTGATTAAGGCGGGAGCGTGCGACTGCCTCGACGGAAACCGTCAGCAGATGATTTTAAGCTACGCACCAATCCTCGACAACTTTAACAATGACAGAAAGAAGTCGATGGCGGGACAGATGTCGCTTTTTGACCTCGTCTCCGAGGAGGAGAAGAAGAGCTATGAGATGAAGTACCCGGATGTCGACGAGTATGCCAAGGAGATTAAACTGGGGTTTGAGAAGGAAGTGCTCGGCATTTACTTAAGCGGTCATCCGCTCGAGGAGTACGAGGAAAAATGGCACAAAAACATCACCCGTGTGACGGCGGATTTCGCCCTCGACGAGGAGACGAATGAAGCCAAGGTGAAGGACAACGAGCGCGTCACCATCGGTGGAATAATCACGGAGTTCGTGCCAAAGTATACGAAGAACAATAAGACAATGGCGTTCATTACCGTCGAGGACTTGCTCGGCACGGTGGAGGTCATCGTGTTTCCGCGCGAGTATGAGAAGTACCACGCTCTTTTGAAGGAGGACGAGAAAGTCTTTGTGACGGGACACGCGAACATGGAGGAGGATAAGAACGGAAAACTCATCTGTGAAAAAATCGTCTCCTTCGACGATACGAAGCGGGAACTCTGGCTTCAGTTCGACACGAAGGAAGCCTACGAGGAGAGGGAGCCTGAACTTTTGGAGAGACTTCGGGACTCCGACGGCAAGGACAGTGTCGTTATCTACATCTCGTCCATCAAGGCGATGAAAAGACTGCCAAACAGCCTGAGCATCAATGCCAATTCGGAGATTGTGAACAATTTAACTAACTTTTTGGGCAAAAATAATGTAAAAGTTGTAGAAAAGAGCATTGAAAATAGAGCGCAAAGAGTTTAAAATAGTAGGGATTGATAGTATATTTTTTCGAATGGGTATATTTTAGGAGGAACTAAAAAATGGCAAAAGAGATTAAGACAATTGGTGTTTTAACAAGCGGTGGAGATGCGCCGGGAATGAACGCCGCGGTGCGTGCGGTTGTCCGGGAAGCATTGCATAAAGGATTAAAAGTAAAAGGAATCAAGAGAGGATACGCAGGACTTCTCCAGGAAGAGATTTTCGACATGGAGGCAAAGGACGTATCCGATATCATAAATCGGGGCGGTACGATTTTGCAGACAGCGCGCTGTATGGAGTTTACGACTTCGGAGGGACAGAAGAAAGGCGCTGAAATCTGTAAAAAACACGGGATTGACGGCATTATTGTCATCGGTGGAGACGGTTCTTTTAAGGGAGCACAGAAGCTTGCAGCACTCGGAATTAACACCATCGGACTTCCGGGAACCATCGACCTTGACATCGCGTGTACAGAGTACACAATCGGGTTTGATACCGCGGTAAACACAGCGATGGAAGCCATCGATAAGATTCGTGATACATCGACTTCCCATGAGAGATGTTCCATTATCGAGGTAATGGGGCGCGGAGCAGGATACATCGCTCTGTGGTGCGGTATTGCCAACGGAGCAGAGAATGTTCTGCTGCCGGAGAAATACGATTTCGATGAGCAGAAGCTCGTGGACAGTATTATTGAGAACAGAAAACGTGGAAAACAGCATTACATCATTATCAACGCAGAGGGCATCGGTCATTCCATGAGTATGGCAAAGAGAATCGAAGCAGCTACCGGTATGGAGACGAGAGCGACAATTTTAGGTCATATGCAGCGCGGCGGCAATCCAACCTGTAAAGACCGTGTTTATGCCTCCACCATGGGAGCGATGGCAGTCGATTTGCTCTGTGAGGGGAAGACGAACCGTGTCGTTGGATATCGTCATGGTGATTTCGTTGATTTTGACATCGATGAAGCGCTTGCAATGCAGAAGGACATTCCGGAGTATCAGTATCAGCTCTGCAAGAATCTCTCCTGCTAATTTTTGAAAGTGAAATAGGGAACTCCACGGCTTTTGTTCGTGGAGTTTTTTCTCGAACAGGATTCGGATGCCAAAAGGTGTTAATGAAAACTTGAACTGTCATATTACACAATATAAATTTTGCATTTGTGACTTAATGAAGGATATTAGATTTTCTTAATGTTCTGCACGCTATCTAGCAACTCAGCAACAGGATGTTGCTGAGAGCCCTGGCTGAGCCTGGACGGCGAATCTTGGGCGATTGCGGCAGCCGCAGAAAGCTATAACAGAACATTTAGAAAATGTTATATCCGTAATTCGGAACAAATGGAAAATTTATATTGTGTAATATGACAGGCACAGCATTGATTAGCACCTTTTTGCACCCGAATCCGAGTCGGAAATAAAGGGGATAACACATGATTACGAGTACGGCAAATCAACAGATGAAAAAATTGTCAGGATATATGAAAAAAGCAAAACTCCGCCGCGAGGATGAGGTCTTCGTCGTGGAGGGGAAAAAGATGTTTCAGGAAGCGCCGAGGGACTGGGTGCAGGAGGTCTATGTGGCGGAGTCGGCCGCAGATTCCATGAGGGAGCTTCTCGCAGGATATTCCTATGAGGTCGTATCCGATGCCGTATTTCGGGCGGTATCGGACACGCAGACACCGCAGGGAATCCTCTGCCTTGTAAAAATGCCAAAGTATCAGTTAAAAGATTTGCTCGCGGGGGAGGAGACGTCCCTTCTTATCCTCGAGAGTGTTCAGGACCCGGGAAATTTAGGAACCATGGTGCGCACCGGCGAGGGGGCAGGTGCCACGGGCATTATCATGAATAGGACGACGGTCGATCTTTTTAATCCGAAGACGATCCGCTCCACGATGGGCAGCATCTACCGGATGCCTTTTTTGGTGACGGAAGATTTAACTATAATAATAAACGAATTGCGAAAAAATGGAATTTCTCTCTATGCAGCACATTTAAAAGGAACGAAGCAGTATGATGAGCCGGACTATACAAAGCCATCCGGTTTTTTGATTGGCAACGAGGGAAATGGGCTGAGCGATGAAATCGCCGAGCTTGCGACAGATTATGTCCGGATTCCGATGCATGGAAAAGTGGAATCCTTAAACGCTGCCATCTCGGCGTCGCTCCTTTTGTATGAGGCAGATCGGCAGCGCCGCGGAAAGAACTAGGGAAGGGATAAAAAGATGCGAATCTGGTTTAAGATGTTTCAGGGAACCCATATGTTAAAGGATATGACAATTGAGGATGAGTCAACGGAGACGCGGACCCACAAAGTTTTTCAGGCGATTGACGAAATCTGCTACGCCTTTGATCTGGGAAAGCCAATCTGGCTGGATAAAAATATCAACGAATTTAAGCGCCATGCGAAGACGCGTTTTCATCAGGACAATTTTATGGAAGAGATAGAGTTCGATTATCTGGAAATGCAGATTATCGAGGAAGATTAGGGAAAATTAGGGAAAGCTTCACCATAGTTACGCTGTGTGAAGTGAGTTTATGATATAATGTCCGCGTAGGCAATGAGCAGTGCCAGACGGTAAGATGAGAAAATGACTGCTAGCAGTCAAATTTGTCAGATTAGCGGATGATAGGGCGAAGCCCGCGAGAGAGGGAAATCATTGATTTCCCGAACGGCACTGCGGATATAATGAGCGCAAGCGAGAAGAACGCGCCTGCGTGTTCGGGGAGCGGCAGCAATAATTGAGAAAGGAAAGGTGCAAAAATGGATCAGTCTTTGGTATTAGGCGATGGTGTAGATCGTTGGAATACAATGATTTTTCTATATAATTCCGCATTGAAGGAAGTCGGAACCAAATTGGAGATTCTAAACGATGAATTTTTGCAGGTTCATCAGTACAATCCCATTGAATATATAAAGTCGAGAATCAAATCGCCGGAGAGTATTGTAAAAAAATTGAGGCGTTACGGATACGAGAGCACGATTGACAACATGGTGGAGTATTGTAACGATATCGCGGGAATCCGTCTGGTGTGCTCTTTTACATCGGATATCTACCGCTTAGCGGAGATGATTGGCAAGCAGAACGATCTGACGGTCATCTCGGTGAAGGATTATATCAAACATCCGAAGGAGAGTGGCTACCGCAGTTACCACATGCTGGTGACGGTGCCGATTTTTCTGTCTGACCGGGTGATTCACACGAAGGTGGAGATACAGATTCGGACCATCGCAATGGATTTTTGGGCGAGTCTGGAGCATAAGATTTATTATAAATTCGAGGGAAATGCGCCGGAGTATATCAGCCGGGATTTGAGAGAGTGCTCCGGCATCGTATCGATGCTGGATGCGAAGATGCTTCAGCTCAATGAGGCAATCCTGGAGGCAAAGGCAGCTCAGGGCGAGGAATCCGCCGGAAATGAAGATTAGAGGATTTTAACGGAATGAATATTATAAATGTAGAAAATATCACAAAGTCATACACAGAGAGGAAGCTTTTTGACAAAGCTTCCTTTTATCTGCAAGAGGGAGAAAAAGTGGGAATCGTCGGAATCAATGGAACCGGAAAGTCCACCCTGTTAAAAATCATAGCCGGGGCGGAGGAGCCGGACGATGGGAGCGTGACGAGGGCGAACCACATCGTGGTGCGCTACCTGCCGCAGAATCCGTTTTTTGCGGAGGAGAAAAGCATCATGGAGAATGTTTTAGAGCAGGCGGTGACCAATTTTGACCCGCATGCGAAGGACAGCGGACAGATGACAAAAGGTCTTCACGAGGCGGACCACTGGAACTTGGAGAGCATGGCGAAAAATATGATGACACGTCTCGGCATTGTCGATTTCGACGAAAAAATCGGCAATCTGTCAGGAGGACAGAGAAAGAGGATTGCACTTGTGGCGGCTTTGCTTGTTCCCTGCGACGTGCTGATTCTGGATGAGCCGACAAACCATCTGGATTCCGCGATGGCGGACTGGCTTGAGGACTATCTGAAAAAATACCGCGGGGCGCTGGTTATGGTGACGCATGACCGCTACTTTTTAGACAGTGTCTGCAACCGCATCGTGGAGGTGGACAAGGGAAATGTCTACAGCTACGATGCCAATTATTCGGGATTTCTGCAATTGAAGGCAGAGCGGGAGGAGATGGCGGCCGCGAGCGAGAGAAAGCGCCAGTCCATCCTGCGCAAGGAGATTGAGTGGATGCAGCGCGGAGCGAGAGCGCGTTCCACAAAGCAGAAGGCGCACATCGAGCGATATGAGAAGCTGCGGGACGAGAAGGCGCCGGAGTTCGACGCTAAGGTGGAGATGAGTTCCATCTCAAGCCGGATTGGAAGAACTACGGTTGAAGTTGAAAATGTGTCAAAGTCCTACGGTGATAAAGTTCTGCTCTCCGATTTTTCCTATATCTTTTTGAAACACGACCGGGTTGGATTTATCGGGAGAAACGGGACCGGAAAGACGACGCTGATGAAGATGATTGCCGGAAAAATCGAGCCGGACAGCGGAAGCATCACAATCGGGCAGACAATCAAGATCGGTTATTATACACAGGAGATTGAGACGGATGAGAAGGCGGGAATCGCCTACATGGATCCGGAGGAAAAGGTCATCGATTATATCAGGAATACGGCGGAATTTGTCCGCACGGAGGAGGGATTAGTCTCCGCGTCAAACATGCTCGAGCGATTTCTTTTTCCTGCATCCCAGCAGTACAGCAAGATTGGAAAACTCTCCGGCGGGGAGCGCAGAAGATTGAATCTCTTAAGGGTTTTGATGGAGGCGCCGAACGTCCTGATTTTGGACGAGCCGACGAACGACCTGGATACGCAGACATTGGCAATCCTTGAGGACTATCTCGACCACTATGACGGTATTGTGATTACGGTATCCCACGACCGCTATTTTTTGGACAGGGTCGTAAATCGCATCTTTTCTCTTGAAGGGGACGGAAAGGTTCGCCGGTACGAGGGAGGATACACAGATTATATCAATCGCAGAAGAGAGGAGGGGCTTGATGAGCCCATTGCCTTTTTAAAGGGGAGCAAGCCTTCCTCTGAAAAATCTGCCGGGTCGAAAGCCAACTCCATGGCGACCTGGAAACAGGCGGATAAGAAGTTGAAATTCTCCTACAAGGAACAGCGAGAGTATGAGACCATCGAGGATGACATCGCTGCCCTTGAGGAAAAGTGTGAAGCCTTAGATGCCGAGATGCTAAAAAACGCCAGCAATTCTGTAAAACTCGGTGAACTCATGTCCGAGAAGGAACAGGCGGAGGCGGAACTAGAGGAAAAGATGGAGCGCTGGGAATATTTAGAGGACCTCGCTCAGAAAATACAGGCGCAG
This sequence comes from uncultured Roseburia sp., assembly GCA_964495195.1. Taxonomy (GTDB): domain Bacteria; phylum Bacillota; class Clostridia; order Lachnospirales; family Lachnospiraceae; genus Roseburia. The sequence goes on along the minus strand of CAZBUW010000001.1, from coordinate 64,097 downwards.
TAGTCCGCCGGGGACGCACCGCTGGGGACGCACCCTTTTGTTCAACGGGGACGCACCCTTTTGTCCAATGGGGACGCACCCTTTTGTCCAATGGGGACGCACCCTAGGGGCAGGCTCGCCGAAATTTGTATCATATCGCAAAAAGAGATGCTGTTTTGCTCCATGGTGCATGAATAAGTATCTCTAAATATCTTTGAAGTAGTTATTAACAGCTGACGCAAATGGCACAAATTCGCCATCCATGGCTCAGTTGTGCCTTCAGCAGACATCGTGTCTGCTGATTGCTGGTGTAATACAAAGATATTAAGAGATACTAATTCATTTCCCAATCTTACAAAACAGTATCTCTTTTTGCAATATAACGAAATTGTATAAGCCTGCCCGCCAGGGTGCGTCCCCATTGAACAAAAGGGTGCGTCCCCATTGAACAAAAGGGTGCGTCCCCAGCGAACAAAAGGGTGCGTCCCCGTTGAACAAAAGGGTGCGTCCCCAGCGGTGCGTCCCCGGCGGAGCGTCCCCGGCGGCTACTCCTTCGAAGCCGCCAGTTTTTGCAGGCTGTGAAAGAGGCTCTGCGGGATGGCAAATCCAAATACGATGCCGAGCGCGATTGCCCCGGCGAACAGAAAAGTCTCCACGCCCTTGGAAGCACAGTTAGACATCTCGCCCATAATCAGGTAGTAGGCGGTATAGTAGATGCCGGCTCCGGGAACCAGCGGGAAGATGCCCGGCACGAGATAGAGTGTGACAGGATTCCTTCGAAGCGCTGCGGTGGTGCGGGCGATAATCGTCAGAATAAAAGTGGCGAACACGCTTGAGAGATATACGCTCAATCCGTTCTCGGAGAGAATCAGATAGACAATCCAATCGATGCTTCCCGCCAGTCCGCAGAAAAAGACTTCCTTTCGCGGTGCATTAAAGAGTACTGCAAAAGAGAGAGTCGCAACGAGTGAGACCACAAATTGTATCAATAATGTAATCATAACAGAGCACCTCCGGCGATGATTCGATAGATTGTCATGACGGCTCCCACACCGGAAGCGATGGAGAACGAAGTCAGGATGGCATCGATTAAGTGAATGGTTCCGCAGAGATAGTCTCCGTTGAAAAAATCACGTATAGATGTAGTTAAAGCCATCCCGGGAACCAGCTTCATGATGCAGCCGATGATAACCTTATCGTATTGCAGGGACGGAAGGAAAGAGAGCACAAGCATACTGCAAACGGTGGCAAGCGCGCTTCCGAAGATATTTTGGATGAAAGCGGTGTTGTACCGTTTTTTTGTTGTATTCAAAAATACCTGTAGGAGCATTCCGATAAAAAATGCAAAAAGAGCGTCAAGCGGACGCCCCCCGAAGAGGTAACAGAAGCCTGCACTTCCGAGTCCACAGAAAAGAATCTGTGTCAGATTACCGATCTCCTCTATATTTTTACATTCTTCAAGGCGCACTCTTGCCTCATCCACAGGGTATTTGCCGGAGCAGATTTCCCGGGAGAGTTGATTGAGCGCAGTAATCTTACCAAGATTTGTCTTGCCGAGCGGGATGTGGCGAATCAGACTGTAAGCGTCTTCTTTATTGTCATTTGCACTCGCAAAAATTCCGTTTGAAAGGACATATACGTCATATTCCTTCACACCGTAAGCGTTCAGTATGTGAGCGACGGTGTCTTCCACGCGGTAGATTTCAGCACCGCAGTGGAGGAGTTCCTCTGCAACATCCATTGCAAGTGTAAGAATTTCTTTTGTCTCAGCCATAGTTTACCTCAATATAAAGTGTTTTATTAATGTAATGATGTTGGGGTAAAAGGGGATAATGAAAATCTGAATTGTCATTATCCCCTTTTGAACCCAACATAATGTAATGTATTCCCTTTTTTTGTGCGTGTCAATCATTTTTAACGAAAAAAGTTGTCTTTCATTACATAAATTCCGGCGTTTGGCAGATACTTTTCGTGAAGCAGGATTTTGAACACGAAAGTCTAAAAAGACAGAGAAAGGCGGGTATCTTATGACAAGAAAAAAATATCGCATCGGAATCGGCATTGTATTGACTATTGTTGTAATTGTAAGTGTGCTTCTGCTCTGCCAGAAGTATCAGCGGGAAAAAGTCTACGAGGACGGAGTCTTAGTAAGAGCGGAGAAGTCCGCCGAATTTGAGAAAAATCAGGAGCAGTCTGCAATCCGGGAGAGACACTGTCTGCAGGATGGGGAGGGGAGTGCGGCATGAGCGGAAAAAATGAGACGCTTTATCTGAAGATTCCGCAGAATACAATCGTGACGGACCGGCATGTCACGCTCGGCGACATCGCGAAGATGGAGTGTTCGGATCAGTCGATCACCAGACAGCTCAAACAGAAGAAGATTTTTTCTTTTCCGGAGCAGATGAACTCGAAGAGACAGAAGAACACATTTCAGGTCTTTTCCATCTTAAAAATAATTGAACTGATCCACGAGGATTATCCAAATGTGGATGTGTCAAACGAGGGGGAAAAAGATTTTATCATAGAGTATATTCCAAATCCCGATAAGCCAAAATGGATTGAGGTTGCGAAGGTCGTGGCACTCTGCATCGTCATTTTCTTCGGTTCGGCTTTTACCATCATGGCGTTCAACAACGATATCTCGGTGACGGACGTTTTTTCCAAGCTGTATCTGCAGATGATGGGGCGGGAATCCTCCGGGACAACGGAGCTTGAGGTCAGCTACTGCATCGGGTTAGCGCTTGGAATCTTAGTCTTTTTTAACCACGTCGGCAGGAAAAAGATTACGCCGGACCCTACGCCGATTCAGGTGGAAATGCGCAAGTACGAGCAGGACATCGACACGGTATTTATCGAGAATGCGGACAGAAAGGGGCACAGCATAGATGTTAAGTAACCATATCACACTGGCTTTGTTAGGAGTATTCTTCGGACTTGCAGTCTCCGCCGGAACCTTTGCGTTCATCATCGCAATCGGGGTCGTACCGCGTATGGTGGGAAAGAGCAATACGGGAAAATATACGATTCTCTATGAGAGTTTTATCTGGTTCGGGGGTACGGTGGGGTGCATCCTTTCTGTTTTTCCCGAACTCCGGCTGATGCTCGGCAGCATTGCGCTCATCATATACGGGCTTTCGTCCGGTATTTTTGTCGGATGTCTCGCGGTGGCGTTGGCGGAAATCTTAAACACCTTCCCGATTACGTTCAGGCGTCTTCGCATCAAGCACGGGCTCGAGTACGCCATGCTTTTTATGGCGCTTGGAAAAATGTGCGGTTCCTTCTATTATTTCTGGAATGGAATTCCGGCGCAATAAGCCAGAAGCAGAAGATAGAAAGAAAACATAAACTTTTTGAAGTTTATATGAAAAAACAGCCATCCGTCTTGACTTTAAAATGAGGCGGGGATAAAGTGGAGACATGCGAAATGCAAATTGCTCGCAATTAGCCGGAGCCGGAAATACCTTTTACAAAGTTATTTCCGGCTCCTAAGAGAAGAAAGGGGGATGGCGCCCGCGGACTGACGGGGGTGGGCGCCATGCCGACAGGGATAAAAACGCATGGGAAAAGTGATTGGAATTGATCTTGGAACAACGAACAGCTGTGTTGCAGTGCTGGAGAATGGAGCGCCGGTGGTGATTCAAAATGCGGAGGGAGGAAGAACGACGCCCTCTGTCGTAGCATTTTCAAAGGATGGCGAACGTCTGGTGGGGGACATTGCAAAGCGTCAGGCGGCAGTGAATGCAGGACGCACTTTTTTTTCCATCAAAAGGGAGATGGGGAGTACATATCGGGCAAAGATAGACGGCAAGTCCTATACGCCGCAGGAAATCTCGGCGATGATTTTAAAGAAGCTGAAAAGGGACGCGGAGAGTTATCTCGGGGAGGCTGTGAGTGAGGCTGTCATCACCGTGCCGGCGTATTTTAACGATGCACAGCGCCAGGCGACAAAAGACGCGGGAAGGATTGCGGGGCTCAATGTGCTGCGCATCATCAATGAGCCGACTTCGGCGGCATTAGCGTACGGATTAGACCACGGTGCGCCGCAGAAGATTCTGGTATATGACTTAGGAGGAGGCACATTTGACGTTTCAATCATAGAAATAGGAGACAATCTGATTGAGGTTCTTGCGACTGCGGGGGACAATCATCTCGGAGGCGATGATTTCGATCAGCGTCTGACCGATTATATCGTTTCAGAATATAAAAAGCAGGAAAAAGTCGATCTCTCGAAGGATGTATCCGCCATGCAGCGCGTGCGCGAAGAGGCGGAAAAGGCAAAGATTGCATTGTCTGCAAACATAACTACAAACATAAACTTGCCGTTCATCACCACGGTGCGGGGAGAGGCAAAACATCTGGATATGGATATCACAAGAAGTACATTCGAGCAGTTGACGGCGGATCTGGTGGAGCGCACGGCGGGACCGGTCAGCCAGGCGCTGAGTGATGCCGGAATCTCCGCGGGGGAGCTCGGGATGGTGCTGTTAGTGGGCGGCTCCACCAGAATCCCCGCTGTCGTGCAGAAGGTGCGCCAGATGACAGGGAGAGAGCCCTCGAAAAACCTGAATCCGGATGAGTGCGTCGCACTGGGTGCGGCTGTACAGGGCGGGAAGCTGGGCGGTCAGCTTATGCCGGGGAGTGCGGCGGCTGAATTGATTTTGATGGACGTAACGCCGCTCTCGCTCTCCATCGAGACAGTCGGCGGTGTCGCGACAAGGCTGATTGAGCGCAACACGCCGATTCCGACGAGACACAGCAAGGTCTTTTCCACGGCAGGAAATTTTCAGACATCCGTGGATATCAAGGTACTTCAGGGGGAAAGGCAGTTCGCGAAGGACAACAAACTGTTGGGAAACTTTAGGCTGGGCGGTATTCGTCCGGCGATGGCGGGTGTACCGCAGATAGAGGTGACCTTTGATATCGATGTGAACGGAATCGTGCAGGTGTCGGCGAAAGATCTGGGAACCGGAAAACAGCAGCAGATTACAATCACATCAAGCTCTAATATGTCGGATGATGAGATTGAGCGTGCAATCCGTGAAGCGGCAGAATACGAGGCTTCCGACGGGAAAAGAAGGAGTTTTATCGACGCGAGGAACGAGGCGGAGCAGCTGGTGCGCCGGACGGAGGCGGCATTATCCAGGGAGAAGAAATCGTTAGACAAAACAACAAAAAAGCAGATAAAGTCAGACTTATCCTACTTAAAGAAGCTAATTGGCAAAATTAAGCCGGGAAATATTTCGGAGGAGCAGGCGGCTGAATTAAATCGTGCAAAAACTGCGCTGGAACAATCTGCATCTGCCATTTTAACAGGAAAGGAAGAATAATCATGGTTCCATCAATCGCAAGACAAAGTGTCATACTAAAATGTAATATGCAGCGCTCCGTAATCACGGGAAATTATGAGCTTTACTACATTGCGGGGCTGCTGGTGAAGCTGCGCGGAATCTCCGTGCAGGAGACAATGAAGCCGGACGAGCTCTTAGAGGCATTGCAGGAGCAGACGAAGGGGATGGAGTCCGCAGATGAGCGTGAGGCTTATCTGATAAAGCTGGTGCAGGATTACCGTCCGGACGAGGCGTTCGACGAGCAGACGGCGGAACTCTTTCGCATGGGGCTTGAGGAGCAGTACATGTGGCAGGTCAACCTTCCGGAGGGCATTTGAAGAGGAAGGGGAGTTTGCGGTACAAAAAGAAAAAGATGCAAAAAACATGCGGGTGACTGCATGTTTTTTTTATTGCACGGAAATAATAATAAAAAAAGAGAAGGGAAAAGAAGGATGGAAGAAAAGAAAGAACAAAAGGAACAGCAGCAGAAGGCATATAACGATTACGTGAAAGAGGTCACACCGACCCACAACCTCTTTGCGAACATGGCGAAGGCATTTGTCACAGGTGGTTTTATCTGCATAATCGGACAGTTCATATTAAACATGGCGCAGAATTTAGGATTGGACAAGGAGACGTCCGGGAGCTGGTGCAGCATGATTCTGGTTCTGCTCAGCGTCATCCTCACGGGACTGAATCTCTATCCGTCCATCGCAAACTGGGGCGGCGCGGGGGCGCTTGTTCCAATCACGGGATTTGCGAACGGCGTGGCTGCGCCTGCAATCGAGTTTCAGAAAGAGGGACAGGTTTTTGGAATCGGATGTAAGATTTTTACCATCGCAGGTCCGGTCATCCTGTACGGAATTTTCTCCAGCTGGGTTTTGGGACTCATCTACTGGCTCTTAAAAATCTGGGGTATTTTTTAAGGGGGACGGATTCCGTTTCCGGCAACATATTTTGTAAGATTCTTTCGTATATTTAAGAGGTCAGGGCAGGGTGCCCGCCAGAGGAAAAAGACGGAAGGAGCAGGATATGGGGACGCTTGAAGATGTGGTAAAGAGGATAGATGACGCGGTATGGGGACCGTTTATGCTGGTGTTTTTGGTTGGAACCGGAGTGTTCCTCACGCTTCGGATGGGCTTTTTGCCATGGAGGAATCTGGGATATGCGCTGCGGAGCAGTCTCAGCAAAGAATCGATGAAAACCACAGGGGGACAGGGAGACGTGTCTCCCTTTTCGGCGTTGATGACAGGGCTTGCCGCGACAATCGGAACCGGAAATATTGTGGGGGTCGCGACTGCGATGGTCTCCGGCGGCCCCGGTGCTCTCGTGTGGATGTGGATCTCAGCGTGTTTTGGGCTGTCCTCGAAATTTGGCGAATGCCTGCTCGCCATCAAGTACCGGGAGGTAAACGACAGGGGGGAGATGAGCGGAGGCCCGATGTACACCATGAAAAACGGACTGCCGGGCAGGAGATTCGGCACCGCGATGGGCTGGCTGTTTGCCCTGTTTGCAGTGATTGCCTCGTTTGGCATCGGCAATATGACGCAGGGAAATTCCATCTCAACCGCATTACATACAACGTTTTCGATTCCGGCGCACAAGACAGGAATCGTCATTATGGTTCTGGTCTTTTTTATCATAGCGGGGGGCATCCGGTCGATTTCTAAGGTATCTTCCGTTGTGGTTCCGGTCATGGCGGTTTTTTATATGGTCTGCGGAGCGATGGTAATCGGTGGGAATATCGAGCGGGTGCCGGCAGGGCTTGCCGCAATTTTTGAGATGGCGTTTTCAACGGAGGCTGTCGCCGGAGGTGCGTGCGGTACAGTTGTCGTGTCGATGATGAATGCAATGCGGTTTGGAATCGCCCGCGGAGTGTTTAGCAATGAAGCCGGGATGGGGTCTGCGGCAATCACGGCGGCTGCCGCGGCAACAGACCACCCGGTGCGTCAGGCATACGTCAATATGACGGGCACTTTTTGGGATACAATTGTAGTTTGTTCAATGACGGGAGTTGTCATTGCATCCTCCGGAGTTCTGGGAATGCGGGACGAATCCGGGCGTTTGCTCGAGGGAGCGCAGCTGACGATAGCAGCATTCCAGACGGTGCTCGGGGAGCCGGGAGGAATCGTGGTATCGGTTGGAATCACGCTCTTTGCCTTCGCGACAATCCTGGGGTGGGAATACCACGGGGAGAAGGCGTGGGAGTATCTGGTCGGAACGAGAAGATATAATATGATTTACCGTGTTCTGTTTGCGCTGGCAGTCTATGTGGGCTGTACCCAGACGATGGAGCTGGTGTGGAATTTTTCAGATATTGCAAATGCCCTGATGGCGATTCCAAACCTCGTTACCCTGATTCTTCTGAGTGACGAGATTGCGGAGGAGGCGAGGGGGTTCCAGAAGCTGATAAAGCACAGATAATCTGTGAAATATGTTTCCATCAGCACTTTACACAGAAATTTAAATATTTCATCACACAACCGTCACAAGCCATTCAGGCAGATTTTAGATTGCTTTGCTAGAGTAAAAAAGTAAGAATTTGAAAATCATGTGCCTGTCAATAGAAAAAGACAGGGAATGGAAAGGTCAGGTTGATACATGAAATACAATAGGAAATTCTGGATTGCGGTATCCGGGATGGCGGTGGCAGTCACAGCTGTGGGGACGGTCGGTTTTTCTATCTGCAATGCGAAAGATTCGGAGGCGGAAAGCTCCTACCGGGAGACTTCGCTCCAATATGGAGATTTGGAATTGACATTTGCTGAAGACGGTACGACAACGGTTTCTGCGGAGAGCCAGATGCCGGATTTTTCTGCGGAGGCTGTGACGATGACAGTCGAGGAAGTGTATGTGGAGTCGGGCGATACAGTCAGCGAGGGAGATGCACTTTTGAAATTGACAGACGAGAGTGTGGAGGCGGCAAAAACATACTATGAAGAAGCAATTTCCGATGCGCAGGATGACCTTGAGGCGGCAGAGATAGATTATGAGACAGGGGTTTTAGAGGCGGAGTATGCTTATGAGTCCACGCTGACCGAGGCTGCCAATGCCGACGCAAGCTATCAGGCGGAATTGGCGGCGCTTGATGCAAAAGTTGCGGAGAAAAAAGCAGAGTGGGAAAATGCCAAAAATGATATCGCCTCCTATGAGGAAAATCTGGCAAATGACACCTACTATACGGAGGCGGGAGTTGCGGAGAAGGAGGAGGCTGCTGAGAATGCGGCCACATCTGCAACAGCGGCCCAGACCGATTATGATGAGAAAAAGGCGTCATATGAAGCGGCGAAACAGGCATTTGAGGAGGCGTTATCAAATTTGAGCGAAAAGGCGGACGCCGAAGAAGAGACTGCTTCGTTAATCAGGCAGGTGACGGAAGAATATGCGGTCTTTGAGCAGGCGGGTGAAGATTTTGCACAGGCGGGTGAGACGCTCGAGCAGGCGCAGAGCGAGCTGAAGAACGCTCAAAAAGAGTTGGAATCGGTCCGTCAGGAATATGAGGAAGCCACAGAGCAGGCCACCCGGAAAAAAGAGCAGTTAGAGAGTCAGCTCTCCCAGCTTGAGAGCGATTACCGGCAGGCTCTCCGCGATGCGGTGACGGAGCAAAGCAGTATTGAAAATGAATATGATTCCACTGTTCTGGAGGGAAAATATGCGGACAGCACCTATGCGGGGACAGTTGCTACCCTGCAGAGCGCCGTTGACAGTGCGCAGGAGGCGCTCGATGAACTGCTGGAGGAGCAGGAGGCGCTATTGTCCGTCGAGGACGGTATCATTTGTGCAAGCCGGATGGGAACAGTCGCTGAGGTGATATATGAGCCGGGTGATGTACTTGCGGCAGAGACGGCATTTGTGACTTACTATGATACAGATGTAATCTGTATCGCAGTGGAGGTCGCACAGGAAGATATCTCAAAAGTGTCGGTGGGGGATGAAGTGTCGGTTGCTGTCTCCGGGACAAGAGGGGGTGCGATTTCAGGGGAGATCGCATCAATTGCAGCTTCCGCTACCACCGGCGGGAGCGTATCGAACGTGACTTATGAGGTGACGATAGAGATAGATAATTCGGAGGGAGCGATAAGTGCCGGTTCCTCCGCGACGGTGACATTTTCCTATGGAACGTTGGAGGATGTGTTCTATATAGAGTCGGATGCGGTTACAGGTGTGGATGGTACGACGGGAAAAATAAAGGAATATGACGGGAACGGAGAAGTTGTAGAGACCGCCGTTACAATCGGAGAGAGCACAGATCAGTATACTGTGATTGAAGAGGGAATCTCGGAGGAGGATACCTGTTTGATCGAGGTGACAGATGAGGAAAGGAATGAGGAAGAAGATGAGAATAAGTAAGAGAGCAAAAATTGTAATTGCCGGGGTATGTGCAGTCACAGTTGCCGGAACCGGAATCAGTGTCTGGGCATACCAGAAACAGGGTGCGGAGGAGACACAGATTGTTTACAAAGAGACCTTGGTGGAGAGAGGAAATCTCACTGTGGGGGTTACGGAAAGCGGTTCGGTTTCCATCGGAACAGTGACACAGGAATTCGGTTTGGAAGAGGAATCGTCCTCTGAAAATACCACGTCCTCATCGTCTTCTTCCGGCGGCAGCAAATCGGGCAGCGAGGGAGGCTCGTCCACCGGAATGGGACAAAGCGGAAGTTCTTCTGGAACATCAGGTTCCTCGGACAGTGCAGCGCTTGAGGTGGAGGAGGTCTATGTCGCAGTGGGACAGCAGGTCTCGGAGGGGGATGCACTGCTGAAAATAACGGACGAAAGTATAGAAGCGTACAGGGAGGCGCTCGAGGAGGCTGTTTCTAACGCTTCCGTATCGCTCACATCTGCAAAACTGAGTGCAGCAGAACAAAAGTTAGACGCCGAATATTCCTATGATACCAACATTGCGGAGGGAACCGTGGCACAGGCTGAGTACGATGCCGAGATAGCAGAATTGCAGGAGGAGGTTGACAGCGCGCAGGAAGCGCTCGATGAATCCGCGGCAAAAATAGCAGATTACGAGGCGAGAATAGCCGCAGGGGAGGATCTGAGCGCCGAACTGGCGGAAGAACAGAGCAACTACAATTCCTTATCAATTAAACTGCAGTCTGCGCAGAACAATCAGGCGACTAAGTCGATTGAGGCAGAGAAGACGTATGAGGAGGCGATGCTAAATTACAAGAATGCTTCCAACATCTATTCTGTTGACGTGAACGGAATCAATGACGAGGTGGAGGAAGCACAGGAGGAATTGGAGGAAGCACAGGAGACCCTGGAGGAGTTCGAGGATTTAATCGGAGACGGAATTATCTATGCGCAGTACAGCGGAAGCATTTTATCGGTAGGTTATGCGGCAGGCGATGAGTTGTCAAATGATACGGCAATCGTGGAATATGCAGATGCAGACGCTGTTACGATGACCGTGTCGGTGTCTCAGGAAGACATTTCCAATGTGGCGATTGGAGACAGCGTAAATATCGGTCTGACAGCCTATGAAGATGTCGTTTTTGAGGGATATGTCGAGAGCATGGAAACTTCAGCTTCAAGCGGTTCCTCCACGGTCTCATACAATGTCACAGTCGTTTTCTCGGGAGATACATCGGATGTCTATGCGGATATGACGGGGAATGTCACATTCATCACAAAAGAGGTGGAGGATGTTGTCTTTGTATCGAACAAAGCCATACTCAACGAGGGAACCGTATCTTATGTCGATGTAAAAAACGAGGATGGAACGATTGAAAAAGTGGAAGTGACCACGGGATTTTCCGACGGAATCAATGTTGAGATTCAATCGGGATTAGAGGAAGGTCAGACGGTTCTGATAGAAAGTCAGGTGGCAGCCGAATGAGAAGAAAAGAATTGTTAAGGCTTGTATGGCTCAATATCACCCAGAATAAATTCAAGGCAGTTATGACATCCATAGGTATCATTGTAGGGGCGGCTACCATTGTTATGGTAATCGCTATCGGAAAAGGAGGACAGGCGGATGTCGCAGACCAGTTCAAAAATTTAAATGCCGGAGCAATCGATATCTCCTATCAGGGCTCCGGCGGCATGCATTCAGAGGGAGGTGCGTCCGGAGGCGAAGCGTCGTCCGGCAGTGGAATGCCGTCCGGAGGCGGAGCGTCATCCGGCAGCGGAATGCCATCCGGAGACGGAGCGTCGTCCGGAGGCGGAATGCCATCCGGAGACGGAATGCCGTCCGGCGCTGAAAATTCGGCGGAAAGGGGAGGAGCGTCAAAGGGAGAAGATTCCGGAGGCGGGCGTGACGGAGGGGAAGGAGGTATGCCCGATATGGCGTCCGTATTTGGAAACAGCACGGACATGGAGGAGCGCATCAATCAGGAAGAAGTCACACTAACTACAGATGACGTTGAAGATATCGAGACCTTTGTCGCGGGAATCTCGGCGGCGACAATCTCCTATTCCACAAAGTCTGGTGTGGATGGCGGCGAGTTGGAGGAGGAGACCTCCTATACGATAGCGGGAGTAAAGGCTGCGTACGAGTCCATCAGCAATCTGTCGATTTCCGTTGGAAGTTTTGTCACGGATTCCGACGATGAGAACAAAGAAAAAGTCTGTGTGCTGGGAGCCTCTGTGGCGGAGGAAATTTTTGGAAGCGCCATCGATGCGTACGGAAGCGTTATCTATATCGATGACCGGCCTTATGTCGTAAATGGCGTACTTGGAACAATGGGGACGGTGGCATCTGGAATCAGTCCGGACGATTCTATCTTTATCCCATATGAGACCGGAATCAAATATATCGTAGGAGACGAAGTCAGCCCGACAATCACGGTTCTCGCGGAGAATGTCGACGAGGTGGACGCTGTGGTTGAAAGCATTACGGAGGTGTTGGCAGAATCCTACCCGAATACAGAATTTACCTATGAGGATGCGGGAAGCAAGATGGAAGCGGCCTCCGCATCGAATGAGATTCTAACGATGCTCTTAGTTGCAATGGCGGTCATCGTCTTTGTGGTGGGAGGTATCGGGATTATGAATGTCCTGTTTGTCTCGGTGAAGGAGCGGACAAATGAGATTGGCATTTTAAAAGCAATCGGCTGCTCAAAGGGCAATATCCTGTCTGAATTTCTGCTCGAGGCGGCGGCAATCAGCCTGATTGGAGGAATCCTTGGAGTCGCTGTCAGCATTGGAATCACGCCGGTTGTGGAGTACTTTGGGATTCGTGTGGAGCTCTCCGCTGCAGCCTTTTTTATCGCGCTGGTATTTGCGGTCGGAACAGGAACAATTTTTGGATTTTATCCGGCTTACAAAGCTTCTAAATTAGTGCCGGTCGAGGCATTGAGTGCAGATTAGATAACAGGAGGAAAAAATGAGAAAGCAGCTTGCAGGTTTAGCGGTGGGAATACTTATCATGAATATACTGGGAGGATGCGCAGCGGATACCGGGGAGGAAGAGCAATCCGGGAATCAGAGATACCTATATGCGGTCGTCACAAGCATCGAAGGAAACGAGATGACATATGTGGAGGTGGAGGAATCTCAGGTTGTATCCACCGAAGAGGAGTCTGACGAGGACAAACAGGAAGATGTCACCGAGGCGCAGAATGCCCCGGAGGACGATAGGCAGAGTGAGAATGGAGATCGCCCGTCAGGAGAGAGCGGAGAGAAGCCGTCCGAAGAGGGCGGAGAGAAGCCGTCCGAAGAGAGCGGAGGGAAGCCGTCCGAAGAGAGTGGAGGGAAGCCGTCCGAGGAGAGCGGAGGGAAGCCGTCCGAGGAGAGTGGTGAGAAGGGCTACAAGGATATGGCGGGAGACGCTGTCAGTGTGCAGATTCCGGTCGGAGTGACAGTTCACACGGCCTCCGGGACAGAGACTACTTTTTCCCGCATTGCAAGCGGGGATGTTTTAAAAATTTTGCTTGAGACGGATGCGGATGGGGATGAGACCATTACAGAAATCTGGATGATAGACGTATAGGAGGCGAGGAAAAAAATGGATAGCGCTATTATTACAATGCATCGGATTAATAAGTATTACGAGACGGGGACGGAGCCGCTTCATGTGCTGAAAGATATCTCTCTGTGTGTAAAAAAGGGAGAGTATCTTGCCATATTAGGGCCGTCGGGCTCCGGGAAGAGCACATTGATGAACATCATCGGATGTATGGATGTAGCTGGTTCCGGAGAATATCAGTTGGATGGGGTCTCTGTCTGCGATGCAAAAGAAAAGGACTTGGTGAAGATTCGAAATCAGAAGATTGGCTTTATTTTCCAGCGCTATCATCTGATTCCGACGTACGATGTTTTACAAAATATTGTGATGCCGCTTTTGATGCGCGGGATGACATTGAAAGAGGCGACGGATGCAAGCATGGATACCATAAAAATGTTAGGGCTCGCTGAGCGCATCAGGCATAAGCCGAGCGAATTGTCAGGCGGTCAGCAGCAGAGGGTGGCAATCGCAAGGGCGTTGGTCGGTCAGCCTGCCATCCTTCTGGCCGATGAGCCGACCGGAGCTCTGGACCGAAACAGCGGTCTCGAAGTGCTGAAATTGTTTCAAAAGCTCAAAGATATGGGAAATACCATCGTTATGATTACGCATGATCTAAGTGTTGCGGAACATGCGGAGCGCATTGTGCGGATTGTGGACGGTGAGTTATTTGAAGATGATAATAAAATTGAATAAAATGACCTTGCAAAATCCATACTATTTCTGAAGATTGTCATGGACAGTTATATTTCGAACAGAAAGGGTGAGACAGGATGGATGTGCAAGTAGGAAAACAGAGCCTCCAATTCGCGGAGGCTCCTTTTATTATCAGCAGCGCGAACATCGTTGGAAAAAAGGAGGGGGAAGGCCCCTTAGGAAAATGTTTTGATGTGATTAGCGAGGATAATAAGTTTGGGGAGGATACCTGGGAGGAGTCCGAGAGCGCTCTGCAGAAGGAGGCAGTCTCGTTGACACTCGGCAAAGCGAAGGTGAAACCGGAGGAGGTGCGCTACCTGTTTGCGGGGGATTTATTGGGGCAGACAATCGCAACCTCCTTCGGGCTGATGGATTATCAGGTGCCGCTGTTCGGGTTGTACGGGGCGTGCAGTACCTGCGGGGAGTCCCTGTCGCTGGCTGCAATGTGTGTGGCGGGAGGATTTGCCGAGCAGGTGGTGGCGGTGACTTCGAGCCATTTTGCCAGCGCGGAAAAGCAGTTCCGATTTCCGCTTGAGTATGCAAATCAGAGACCACTCTGCGCCACATGGACTGTGACCGGAAGTGCGGCATTTCTGGTGGGAAAAAAGAGAAGCTCAGCGCGAATCACCGGGATCACGACCGGGAAAATCATGGATTACGGAGTGAAAGATTCCATGAACATGGGGGCGGCGATGGCGCCGGCCGCCGCGGACTGCATTGCACAGAACTTTGAGGATTTCAAGCGCAGCCCGTCGGATTACGACAAGATTATCACGGGAGATCTGGGGAGTGTGGGAAAGGATATCCTCATCGATCTGTTGAAGGAGAAGGGGTACGATATCAGCGGAGTTCACACGGACTGCGGAATTGAGATATTCGACTCCGAAAAACAGAACACCGGCGCGGGCGGTTCCGGGTGCGGCTGTTCCGCAGTTACGTTGAGCGGTCATTTTTTGAAACAGGTGGAAAAGGGAACGCTTAAGAGAATCCTGTTTGTGCCGACGGGTGCACTGCTGTCCACCGTGTCTTTCAATGAGGGAAAGAGTGTGCCGGGAATTGCGCATGCCGTCGTCATTGAACATGCATCCTAGAGATGGGGAAAGGAGAAAAGATGGATTATATCAACGCATTCTGGGTGGGTGGGCTCATCTGTGCCCTCGTTCAGATTTTGATGGAAAAAACAAAGATGCTGCCGGGAAGAATCATGGTTCTCCTGGTGTGCACCGGTGCGGTGTTAGGCGCGGTACAGGTCTATGAACCGTTTCTGGAATTCGCCGGTGCAGGCGCCTCCGTGCCGCTGCTTGGATTTGGAAATGTGCTCTGGAAAGGAGTGAAAGAGGCGGTGGATCAGAATGGATTCTTAGGAATCTTCATGGGCGGTTTTAAGGCGAGCGCAGTGGGAATCTCCGCCGCGCTGGTGTTCGGATACATTGCCAGTCTGATTTTCCAGCCGAAGATGAAAAAATAGAACAGGGAAAACCTGTTCTATTCCTTCTATATTGCAGTATGAATATAGTTCAATCAAAATGTCGGCTTCAGCGATTCAAAGTACTCCGGATACTGAGAAATGATGTCAGTGCTGGAATTGAATCCGTTGTAGATATGGTGTGAGACAGTCGCCTCAAGCTGGTCGAAGTCCTTTGACGCAATCGCATGGAAAATGGCCTCATGCTCTTCGTAGAGTTTTACAATATTTTCTCTGTCACCGAGATTTAAAAAGGTGCGGAAACGCTCGTATTGTGAATTGATGGAGCGGAAGAAATTGATGACATTTCTTTTTCCGGCGACATCGAAAAGGGTGTCATGAAAATCGTTATCGCTCAAAATAAAAGCGCGGCTCAGTTCTTCCTTCGGAAGGGAGGAATCTAACAGTTCCTTCTGACTCTGCAGAATCAGGCGGATTCGGAATTCCTGTGATTTGTCATAGATGGAGGCGAGATCTTTTAAGACAGCCTGCTCTAAAACTTCACGTATATAGAGAATGTCTGATATTTCATTGAGGTTGATTAAGGAGATAAAAGTTCCAACATGAGGCTGGACTTCGAGAAGCCCCTCCTTTTCTAAAGCTTTGAAAGCGTCGCGGACCGGGGTGCGGGAGACATCGTAGCGGGCTGCGGTCTCAATCTCGCTGATTGCTGACCCCGGTGGAAGCTCCAGATGTAGAATCTGTTCCTTCAATTTGGAATATACAGCGTCTGATGTTGCGGTTTTTTTTGAGGTATTCATAACTCATCCTGCCTTTTAAAAAATACAAATGTCGTTAGTTACAAAAAACAAGTCTTTCTTACTATATAGCTTGTGGTAAAAAATAGCAATTATTTTTTCTGTTTTTCCGCAAAAAGAACGGAAAAACAGAATTTCTGATTTGTATACAAGTATGGAAGCAAATTTTTTGCTGCCAATCCCTGGAAACGAAAAGTATACGAAAAACCAGAAAAATTGGAGAAAATGGGGTTTGCAAAAAAACGAAAAACATTTCACAGCAAAATTCCGCGGGGAATACCCTGTGCGTTCCTTCGGCGAAACGCGCTGTTTCTACCGTTATTATACAAAAAAAACAGGGAAAAATCAATTTGTTGTATACAACTAGAAAAACGAATTTTAGACAAAAAATACCATGTTTATTTGTGAGATATTTACAAAAAATGCAAAAATTAGACGGATAAACAGAAAAAATGACGAAAATGGATTGACACTTGTATACAAGTGTGCTAAGGTTGTATTAACGAGCAGAAAACATTTTAATTTGCAGAGAGCAGGAGGATTGAAAATGAAATTATCATTTCGTTGGTACGGAGAGGACGATAAGGTGACATTGGATCACATTCGTCAGATTCCGGGAATGCATTCGATTGTAACAGCAGTCTACGACGTGCCGGTCGGCGAGGTCTGGAGCGAGGAGAGCATCCTAAGCTTAAAGAAGCAGGTGGAGGAAAAGGGGCTGCACTTTGAAGTCATTGAGAGTATTCCGGTTCACGAGGATATCAAGCTTGGCAAGCCAACCAGAGACAGATATATTGAGAACTACTGCGAGAACATTCGCCGTGTGGCGAAGGCTGGGGTAAAATGTATCTGCTACAATTTCATGCCGGTATTCGACTGGACGAGAACCCAGCTTGACCATGAGCTTGCGGATGGTTCCACTTCCCTGGTCTACTATCAGGAGCAGGTCGACGCGGTCAATCCGCTGGCGAGCGACAGCGATCTGACGCTTCCGGGATGGGATGCGAGCTATACGCGGGAAGAACTGAAAAATGTAGTTGCGGAGTACAATGCGATGACGGAGGACGACCTCTGGAATAATCTGCAGTACTTTTTACAGAAGGTCATTCCGGTGGCTGCGGAGTGCGATGTCAACATGGCGATTCATGAGGATGACCCGTGCTGGAGCATTTTTGGACTCCCGAGAATTATCACATGTGAGGAGAACATTGACCGCTTCTTAAAACTGGTGGATGATTCGCACAACGGAATTACATTGTGTACCGGTTCCCTCGGCTGTTCGAATAAGAACGACGTGGTCAGGATGGCAGCAAAATATACTGCGATGGGAAGAGTTCACTTTGCACACTTGAGAAATGTTGCGGTCTTGGAGAACGGATTTGAGGAGAGAGCACATCTTTCCAGCTGTGGTTCCCTGGATATGTACGCAATCGTAAAGGCATTGCATGACAATGGTTTTACCGGATATATCAGACCTGACCACGGACGTATGATCTGGGGTGAGACGGGCAGACCGGGCTACGGTCTCTACGATCGCGCACTCGGTGCCACCTATATCAATGGTCTCTGGGAAGCAGTTCACAAAGCAAGTTTATAAGCGAAGGAGGATTTTGAGTATGAAATTACCATTTCAGATTGATTTGAAAGACAAGGTAGTTGTAGTTACCGGAGCCGGCGGAGTTATCTGTTCCGTGCTGGCGGAGGCGATGGCGATGACCGGAGCAAAGGTTGCGCTGCTCGATCTCAACGAGGAGGCTGCACAGAAGAATGCGGACGCCATCTGCGGGAAGGGTTACATTGCAAAAGGTTACAAATGCAACGTTTTAGAGACAGCGAGCTGTCAGGCGGCGCATGATCTTATTGTAAAAGATTTCGGAACCTGCGATATCCTGATTAACGGAGCGGGCGGCAACAATCCGAAGGCAACGACAGATGACGAGTATTTTGTACCGGAAGATGTGGATCAGATGAAGACATTTTTCGACCTTGACCCGGAGGGAGTATCTTTTGTATTCAGCCTGAATTTTATGGGAACACTGATTCCGACCCAGGTTTTTGCAAAAGATATGATCAACAAAAAGGGTGCGAGCATCATCAATATCTCATCTATGAATGCTTACACACCGCTGACAAAGATTCCGGCTTACTCCGGAGCAAAAGCAGCCATCTCAAACTTTACACAGTGGCTGGCGGTTCATTTTTCAAAAGTCGGTATCCGCTGCAACGCAATCGCACCGGGATTTTTCTCCACACAGCAGAATGCGAAGCTTCTGTTCAACGAGGATGGAACACCGACGGCGAGAACAGGCAAGATTTTAGCAGGTACACCGATGGGGCGTTTTGGAGAGGTGGAGGAGCTGATCGGATCGGTTCTGTTCTTAGCCTGTGATGAGGCGAGTGGTTTCGTAAACGGATGCTGCATCCCGATCGATGGAGCGTTTGCCGCTTACTCTGGTGTGTAGAGCGAGAAGCTGATTTGTGCTGACAGTTTGACCGGACTGGTCAAACTGCCGCATTAATAATTTGATATTAGGAGGGTTTTCACATCATGACAAATGAGACAAAAAAATTTGGGTTTGCCGATAAGATAGGCTATATGTTTGGAGATTTTGGTAACGATTTTTCGTTTATCTTATCGAGTATGTTTCTGTTAAAATTCTATACGGACGTTATGGGAGTGTCCGCAGGAATTGTCGGAATTATGATGATGCTTGCGCGCTTCGTGGACGCTTTTACCGATGTCACAATGGGACAGATTGTCGACCGAAGCAAGCCGACGGCAAAAGGAAAATTTGCGCCGTGGATACGCAGAATGTGCGGCCCGGTGGCAGTGGCATCTTTCCTGATGTATGCGACATGGTTTAAGGATATGCCGATGGGATTTAAGGTATTCTGGATGTTCTTTACATACATCCTCTGGGGAAGCGTATGTTACACAGGCGTCAATATCCCTTATGGATCTATGGCATCCGCAATTTCAGCAGAACCGAAGCACCGTTCCCAGCTGTCGACATTCCGTTCCATCGGAGCATCGTTAGCGGGTATGGTAATCGGAGTAGTGCTTCCGCTTGTGGTATATTATACCGATGACGCCGGACACCAGATTCTCTCAGGACCGAGAATGACACTTGCAGCATTGGGATGCTCCATTGCAGCGGTTGTATGTTATATGCTCTGCTACCATTTGACGACGGAGCGTGTTAAGGTGGAGCAGAAGACGGGAAAAGTGTCTGTGCCGGAGATTATCGGAACACTCACGCACAACAGATCCGTAATCGGTATCGTGGTAAGTGCATTATTCCTGTTGCTGGCAACACTCTCTCTGAGTACAATGACGACGTACGTTTATCCGAATTATTTTGAAAACATTAAAGCGCAGTCCATGTCGGGCTTGCTTGGCACGGTGGTAATGTTAGTCTGTGCAACCTTTATCACCAAGCTCTCCATGAAGGTTGGAAAAAAGGAACTCGCCATTGTCGGTTCTGTCATCAGTGCAGTGTTGTTCATCATTTTATATTTTGTCCACACGGACAATGTATGGGTATTTATCGGAGTGTACATGGCGGCATATCTCGGACAGGCGTTTTTCAATCTGACCTGCTGGGCGATGATTACGGATGTTATTGATGACGTCGAAGTGAAGACAGGGGAGCGTTCCGACGGTACTGTTTACGCAATCTACTCCTTTGCAAGAAAACTTGGTCAGGCATGTTCTTCCGGTCTGTCAGGTCTTTTGCTGACAATCATCGGCTATACAGACAAGACGGCGTTTGACCCGGATGTTGTAAATGGTATTTACGACATGACCTGTATTGCTCCTGCAATTGGATTTATTCTTACAGCAGTCTCACTGATTTTCTTATATCCATTGGGCAAGAAAAAGGTGGAGGAGAATGCAAGAATCTTAAAAGAGAAACGGGAAAAATAATGAGTGGAATTCCCACAAAAGAAAGAAGGAGCGGCCGCGTTCACGAATAAATTCGTGAGGCGACCGCCCCTTCTTTCTTTAGGTATATTTTATGGGTTTACAAATTAGGGATAATTAGCAAATTATAGGTTTGCCTTGATCGCCTCAATCAACTCGGCGTACTCGGCATCTGACAGGAATTTCTCTTTCGGGTTCATGGCAAAAGTGCCGCCCCATTCGTATCCATCCGCATATTTTGGGACTAAGTGGAAGTGAAGGTGGTGTCCGGTATCACCGTAAGCACCGTAATTCACTTTCTGAGGATGGAATGCTTTGTGAAGAGCTTCTGCTACGCGATTGATATCCTCAATGTAAGCAGCGCGTTCTTCCGCTGTCAGTTCTGTCATCTCACTGACGTGTTTCTTGTGTGCTACAATCACACGCCCCTTATGACTCTGTTCTTTGAATAAATATAATTTAGAAGTTGGCAGCTCGCAGATCTTGATTCCGAAAGCTGCAACAAGTTCTCCTTCTGCACAATAGGCACAATTTGAATCTGTCATAGTGTTATCCGCCTTTCTTGAAAAATTATTTCTGGGAAAGGTGGATGCCAAATCCACCGATTTCGTCTTTTAAGTAGATGAGTACCAGATTGCCGTTTGCATCGAACAGTTTGGAACTCTCATCAAAAGTAAATCCGCGTTTCTCCAAGTGGTAGATTGCACGGTCGATGTAGTTTGTCTGAATTGCAATATGACCGTTTGTGCCGCGTCCGTCAAATTTCATGACTTCAATCAGGTTGTTTACGAAGTAGGAATCTTTTCCCTCGTCTCCGGCAACACCGAAGAGTTCGCTGAATTTCTTCGCCTCGGATGCAGCCATATCAGCGCCTGTTGTATTGATGCCGACATGTTTGATGGTGAGTCCGAGCATCGTGGAGACCGCCTCGCGGGTAAGCTTTGTGATGCCTGCCCAGTCTTTTGCTGCAATCATATCTTTATTGACCATCCAGGAACCGCCGCATGCAATGATTTTCTTGAAATCAAGGTAGTTCGTCAGGTTCTTGGCATTGATACCGCCTGTCGGCATAAATCTCATCTTCGTGTAAGGAGCGGCCATGGACTTAATCATGTTGAGTCCGCCTGCAGCTTCGGCAGGGAAGAATTTTACGACCTCGAGACCGAGCTCAATCGCTGCCTCCACATCGCTTGGGTTGGAACATCCAGGCGTAATCGGAATGCCTTTTTCTACACAATATTTTACAACCTTCGGGTTTAAACCAGGGCTTACGATGAATTTTGCACCGGCACCCACTGCGCGGTCAACCTGTTCGGTTGTCAAAACGGTTCCTGCACCGACTAACATCTCAGGGAACTGCTCTGCCATGATGCGGATGGATTCTTCGGCAGCAGCGGTACGGAATGTAACCTCTGCGCACGGAAGCCCGCCCTCAATCAATGCTTTCGCAAGAGGGGCAGCATCTGCGGCGTCGTCTAATGCGATAACCGGAATAATACCAATTTTGGAAAACTCTTCTAATACTTTGTTCATTTTGATTACCAATCCTTTCTGTTTGTCTGTACATCAAACTTTCTTTTGTTTGGTCGAACATGAAATGAGTTTCACATAGCAAAACCATGTTTCACAAAATGATACGACCATTATAGCACTTAAAAAAAAGATGTCAACTATATTATACTTGAAAATGTGGATTGTATGCAATGAAAAACAATTGCTTTTTGGGCATTCGTATAAAAAATGTGGGAACGCAAAAGATTTTAATGTTGACATATTCTGGAAATGGTATTAAACTAAAGGAGTTTCATGCGCCTAACTATAATTAGTGAGGATGAACGAAAATTAGTTTGAGAATATAAATATGAAAACTGTCTTCTGTTTTGAGGAAAAAAATTATTTGCAGGTAAAAGTTTATTATTGAAGGAGTTCATATGAGAAAGAAATATTTGCTCATAGCAGGTATTGTTATTTGCTGTATAGCAGGTGGTTGTGGAAATCGGAAGGCTGAAACGGAAGCTGTTCAGAATGAATTTACGGAAAGTGAAGAAACCACAGAGAATACAAAAGAAGCTGTCAGGGATATTTTTGCCATGGATACCTATATGACAGTCAAAGCCTATGGAGAAAATGCCGATGAGGCAGTGGAGCTGGCGGAAGCAGAGATTCTCAGGTTGGATGCGTTGCTGTCTACGGGAGCTGAGGACAGTGAAATTGCTCAGATAAATGCCAATGGCGGTGGAGCTGTATCTGATGATACAGCGTATCTTCTGATGCGTTCTCTGGAATTGTATGATGATACAGAGGGAGCCTTTAATATAGCGGTTTATCCTATTATGGAGGCATGGGGCTTTACCGGCGGGAATTATAATGTTCCTGAGGATGAAGTGCTGCAGCCGCTTTTACAGCTTACGGATGTTTCGGCTATTGATTTGAATCAGGAGAAAATGCAGGTGACATTTGATACTCCCGGAATGAAAATAGATTTGGGAGGGATAGCAA
The DNA here is from genome assembly GCA_964495195.1 of uncultured Roseburia sp. Classification (GTDB taxonomy): domain Bacteria; phylum Bacillota; class Clostridia; order Lachnospirales; family Lachnospiraceae; genus Roseburia. Next base: position 41,497 of record CAZBUW010000001.1, on the reverse strand, counting down.
AAGGGTATACCTCGGCGAGAATTATGGATATTTTTATGGAATGCGGTGTGGAGAGCGGCTTAGTCAGCCTTGGCGGAAATGTACAGGCGCTTGGCAGAAAGACGGATGGTTCGTTCTGGAAGGTAGCCATACAGAATCCGGATGATGCCAGCGGTTATATCGGAGTGCTCGAGACAGCGGACAAAGCAGTCATTACTTCCGGTGGTTATGAGCGGTACTTTGAAGAAGACGGTGTGACATATCACCATATTATTGATCCGGCTACAGGGTATCCGGCAGAAAACGGACTTGTTTCGGTTACGATTGTAAGCGCCGACGGCACATTGGCGGATGGTCTGTCTACGTCATTGTTCATTATGGGAAAGGACAAAGCGATTGATTACTGGAAGGACCGCAGTGATATTTTTGATATGATTTTAATGACAGATGATGGGAAAATTTATATTTCAGAGGGAATTGAGGATTCGTTCAGTTCAGATTATGAGTATGATGTTGTGAGAAAAAATGACTGATGGAGGATGCATATTATGAAATTTTTTGAGAAAATATCGCCGTATGTGCCGATTCTTTCGCTGCTTGTACTGGTTCTTTTTGTGGGAATAGCGCTTGGCCGCTATGAAGTTCCGGTCTATGCGGTGGAGGCTCCGGAAACAACGGAGGAAGTAAAGAACAACGAGGAAGGGACTGACGGGGAAGAGGAAACGAAAGAAGAGGAAGCAGAGGCAGAAGGTTCCTTTGATTTGGAAGATGGTATCTATGAAGGAGCAGGAACGGGGTTCAGAGGAAAGATTAAGGTCTCTGTTGAAATTAAAGATAAAAAGATTATTGCAATCAACATTCTTAGTTCATCAGATGATGAAGCATTTTTCAGCAGGGCAAAGGGTGTCATTGATAAAATTATTGGCGGACAGAGCGTCGATGTAGACGTAGTATCGGGAGCCACTTACAGCTCCAACGGTATTATCAATGCGGTGAAGAATGCCTTAAAGATGGAGACGGATAGCAGTCAGACAACGGCGGCGGTCAGTACAGCCTCTGCTTCCGGTCAGGGTACTGTAACCATCAGTACGGTACAGGATGCAGCAGCGTACCGGGATGGTGTATATTATGGTTCGGGTACAGGCTTTGCCGGAACGATTACGGTAAAGGTCACTATCAGCGGCGGAAAAATCGCGGCAATCGAGATTACAGGCACCAGTGATGGAACCGGCTATATTCAAAGTGCATCGGGAGTGATTTCCGGTATCATTTCCAGTCAGAGCACCAATGTTGATACCGTGTCGGGGGCAACCTACAGCTCTGTGGGAATTATTCAGGCGGTAAGAAATGCGTTAAGTCAGGCGGCAGTATCAACCTCGGAGACCGGTGGCGGTGATACGGATAGCGGGAGCACCACAGCGGAGGCTTCTTCAGAAGAAGACCTTACAGGCAGATTCCCATATCTGGAGGGTATTTATTACGGTACAGGTGAAGGCTATCTGGGAGATATTACAGTGGCGGTCGTGATTCAGGATGAAACCATGAAAGCAATTCTTGTGGTTGAAGCCGAGGATGATGAAGCGTTTTTGAACAGGGCAAAAGCGGTAGCAGCCAATGTTGTTGAACAGCAGAGTACAGAAGTAGATATTGTATCCGGGGCAACCTACAGCTCCAACGGTATTTTAGATGCCATAAAGGATGCGCTTGAAAATGCAAAGAAAGCAACAGAGGAAGCGGCAGGCAATGGAGAAGACAATTCTTCGGACAACGATACATCCGATGGTGATAATGAGACAGATGACAGTAATACATCGGGCGGAGGTGATGGCTCAGGGGAAGATAATGGCTCAGAGGAAGGTGACGGCTCAGGGGAAGCGGATAATTCCGACAGCATATATAGAGATGGGGATTATGCGGTGAGTGTTACATGTGAACCGGATGAGGATGAAGACTTTGAGGCATATACGTTATCTATGACGGTAACGATTAAAAATGATAAGATTACGGCTGTTAAGGATATCTCCGGGGACGGAGACAGCGGCAATGACCGTTACATAAAATGGGCCGCCGAGGGAAGAGGCAGTTATACCGGAGTTGTGGCGCAGATTACAGGGGCCGGTCTGCCGGATAATATTGATGCCGTATCGAGGGCTACATGCTCCTCTAAGGCCATTATAGAAGCCTGCCGACAGGCTTTGAATAAAGCAAAGAGATGAAAAGGAATGAAGTATGAAGACGTTTATAGTTCGAATGGTGAACACACTGACTATTGTTGGTGTTTTAATTGGATACAATGCGATTGTTGACGCAAGGGAAAAGAACGAGGAGATTGCCAGATTAAATGCCGAGCTTGAAACTGTCAGACTGGAACAGCAGGCAGCAGCGGCGGATGGCGCTGATTTGGATTCGGCAGATGCCGCCGGAAATTATGCGGATGGCGTCTATGAAGGCACGGGTCAGGGATTTGGCGGTGACATTACCGTATCAGTGACTGTCAGTGGCGGTAATATATCCTCTGTGGAGATAGTATCTGCAGAAAAAGAGGACGGTGCATATTTAACGATGGCGCAGGATATAATCCCTGCGATTATAAAAGCCCAGTCGGCAGAGGTAGATACGGTCAGCGGTGCGACCTTCAGTTCAACGGGGATTCGTGACGCTGTGGAACAGGCGTTGGAAAAGGCGGTGCAGCATGATAAAGTTTGATAAAAAAAGGATGAAAAAAATAAATATCTGGCTGAGAGCCTTAATCCAGCTTTTCTTTTTTCTGTTTTTACCATCCGCATTTACAGCGGCCTTTTCCGGTGTGAAATATATTTTTAACCGGATTGGGGAGGGCAGTAAAATAGAGCTGACCTCATTTGTTGCCGTATTGATTGTCCTGTGTCTGTTTACGGTAATGTTTGGAAGATTCTTCTGCGGATTTGCCTGTGCGTTCGGAAGTCTTGGGGACTGCATTAGAGCCTTATACCTATGGATTTGTAAAAAAGCGAAAATACAGCCTGTCAGGCTTGGCGATAAATGGATGAGCCGGCTGTCCGCCGGAAAATACATAGTGCTGGCGGTGATTGTTATTTTATGTTTTTCGGGCGTTTATTCATCGCTTCAGGGAAGCAGTCCGTGGGATGTGTTTTCCATGCTTCACGCAGGTAACTTCAAATTAGGAAAATACGTTATTGGCATTGTACTGCTCTGTCTGATACTTATAGGCATGTGTATGCAGGAACGTTTTTTCTGCAGGGTTCTCTGCCCTATGGGGGCGGTTTTTTCCCTGCTTCCGGTGCTTCCCATGTTTTCCCTGCACAGAGACAGGGAAAATTGTATTGCAGGCTGCAGTGCATGTACAAAAAAATGTCCGGCGTCTGTTGAACTGCCGGAAAAAGGCTCATTGTCTGTAAAAGGGGACTGTTTTCAATGTCAGAAATGCATTGATACCTGTCCTAAGGGGAATATTTCCTGCGGTATTGATGCCATGAAAGGAAATGAAATCTGGTTTACGTTGGTTCGGGCGGCATTGCTTTTCTGCCTGTTTATGTGGGTTGGATTATGATAAAGAAAAAGGATGTAATACTGATTGCCGTAATATGCATGCTGTCGGCAGTGACTTTTCTGACTATGAAGATAAATGGAAGCGCCGGCGGCAATAAGGTGTATATCAAGGTGGATGGAGAACTTTATGGAAGCTATTCGCTAGATGAGGACCAGGATATACTGGTTGAATCGGAATATGGGAGCAACTGTGTCAGCATTTGTGACGGTGAGGTCTGCATGAAGCAGGCTGACTGCCCGGACGGTTACTGTATGCACCAGGGACATATTAAAAATGCGGACGAGACAATTGTATGTCTTCCCCATAAGCTGGTGGTGGAGATTGGAACTTCTTCAGAGAATGCGGAGGAATCCGATGATATGACGCCGGATGTGGTGGCAAAGTAAAGGAGGCAGAATGGCAAAGAAAATTTCTTATTGTGCCATGCTTGTGGCACTGGCAATGATATTTAGTTATGTGGAGGCTTTGATACCCTTCAACTTCGGGATTCCGGGAATGAAGCTTGGCATTGCCAATCTGGTCATTGTCGTGGGTCTGTATCTGTTAAAGCCGAAGGAAGTGCTGATTATATCCATAGCGCGGATTATTCTGCTGGGCGTAATGTTTGGCAATGGAATGTCCATTGTGTACAGTCTGGCGGGCGGTCTTTTAAGCTTTGGAGCAATGGTGCTTGTGCATCGTATCAGGGGATTTTCCATTGTTGGAGTCAGCGTTGCCGGAGGGGTTTTCCATAATGTGGGACAGCTTCTGGCAGCAGCTCTTATCGTGGAAAATCTGAAGCTGTTTTATTATATGCCCATATTACTGGCAGCCGGTGCAGTGACCGGAACATTGATAGGACTCGTTTCGGGAAAAATTTATGAGTCAGTCAAAAATGTGGGAAAGAAAACAGTGGTGGAATAATTTTTTTTGATTAATAGTTAGCTTTAACTAATAATAGTTAGAGAAAACTTATTAATAAATGGGCATATTTGCCAAAAAAAGGAGGAGAAACATGAAAGGAAGTTTTAAAACAAGGGCATTGGCTGCGTTCATGAGTGCATCCATGATTGCAGGAATGTGTCCGATGAATGTACTTGCGGTATCAGGAAGTTCAGTTGCCGCAGATGGCAGGTACGAAGCATCTGCTGATGTACAGCGCACAACGGAAGATGACGAGGACGAAAGCGAGTGGAGTGAATATGGTATAACAGTAAGCTTGGAAGTTAAAGACGGTGTGTTCAGCAACATTACTGTTACTCCGGATTCTGACTATAAGTCAGAGAATGACAGCTATTACAACAAAGCAGTGAATAAGTCAAAGGGTTTTCAGACATTGCTTAAGGGAAAAGCAGCGACAGCAGAAACAATCGGGAATTGGGACACCGTAAGCGGCGCCACCCGTACTTCTGAGGCGGTCAAAAGCGCTGCGTTAGAGGCGATTGCGAAGGCAGATGAAGCGAAGGCAGATGAAGCTGAGGAAGAGGTGCATTATGTTACCATGAATGTGCCATACACCGATTTCTATGCAGCATATAATCTGACAGATGCAGCAGTGTGGGAGGTGGCGGATGGCATTGACGCCGTATCCACAGCGACCACCAGCAAGTTTACGGGTACAACAGGGCTTGCAAATGGTACCTATAATGATGGAACCTACATCATGGGTGTGACAATTCCTGTTCAGGTAACGGATTCTGTTTATGCGAAACTGAATGCAGGGCTGACGGTGAATGACAACTATTATTATGTTGATATGAATGGAACACCGGATGCATACACGGTACTGACTGTTAATGAGGATGGTTCATACAGCTTTTCCAAAATGACGGAATCCACGGTGAGTACAGATTATCTGTCTATTACATATGATGAGGATGATTTGCTCAATGGCGGTTATGGAGATTACCAGATTAATCTGGATGGCTTTACTACCGCGGGCGGACTTAAGGTTGGTGAGAATGAGTATCAGGCATACAATATCTATGGTGCAATCCTGAATACCGCTGATGGAAAAAGCTATGGAATGACAGCTCTTGAGAACCTGTGGTTTGGAACAAGAGTGACAAACGTTGAGATTGCATGGTCTATCAAGGAGGGACAGGGACTTTGCAGAGCCCATGGCTCAGGCGGACCGTTCTATCAGTTTGCAGATATGAATGGTGCAACGCTTACCAGTGTAGACGTAATTACAGACCTTGGTATTATTACCGTTGGTTGCAACCTTAAGCTTCCGGAATATTATGACGGAGATTTGAGCAATCTGGCATTTTCCATCGCAAATGATTCTAAGGTCCTCAATGTCAGCGGTATTCCGGGCGAGCTTGAGGATGTGACAGTCACGGTATCCGGCGGTCTTGCGTCTGGCGAAAAAGTTGTCGATGGAAAGGTTGCATTGAAAGACTATCCGGTTGACGGCACAAGCTATACAGTGACGATCAGCAGCAGCAACTATCCGGACATCAGCAGAACAGTATCTACACCTATCAGCAGGGCGCAGATTAAAGAACTCCAAAAGTGGATGGATAAGGCAGTGGCGCTGGAGGAATATGCAGGCAATGCAGATTTGCAGGAGCATGTAGCGGAAGCGGAAGAAATGATTCAAAATGCAGAAGCAACATCAGCAGAGGCAGCAGAGCTTATCGGAGAGCTGATTGAAAAAGTAAAGAAGTTCTATCCTGCTGCATCTGCAGATAGTACAAATTTATTTGTATCAGATATGGTAGTTGCCTTAACAGATGCCAAGGGCAATGCACTTAAACTCAGCGCCCTTGAAAATCCGACTTATACACTGACTTATACTTCAGGGCGTAAGAGTGTTACATTGACAAGCGGAAATCTGGATTCATTGTATGTGGAATTTGCCGAAGGTGAGACAGCGACAGAAGGAACTGCTTATACACTTACCATAGTAAGTGATAATTATCAGGATATCAAGGCATCCTTAACCACTGCAGCTGATTGCGGACATGACTGGAAAAAAGTGACGACCGAGCCGACCTGTACGGAAGACGGGCAGACGGTATACACTTGTGATAATTGCCATAGTTCATATATTGCAGAGCTTGAAGCATTAGGTCATGACTACGAAGAAAGTAAAAGAGTGAAGGCGACAGAAACAGAAGAAGGATACATAACTTATACCTGCTCCAGATGCGGGGATACCTATAAAGTGACTCTGGCTGCATTGGGAAGCATTGTATCGGAGGCAGAGGTTGCAACCGGAGCGTCTGATAATGTGGCAGCGGCGGATGTGGTAGCAGCGTCTGTGGATACGAAGGCTGTTGCAGCGGAAGTCTCAGAGCTTGTACGGGCTGTCATTGAAGGAACTTACGATGGTACGGCGATTAGTGAAGAGACACAGGCTAAGTTGATGGAAGCATATTACAATGGGGATGCAATTACGAATCAGATGCTGATTGAAACTGTATCCTCGCAGGATTTGACTACAGAAGAATCCACCGCCCTGTCAGGCGCTGCTGAAAAAGCGGGACTGACCATCGGAAGCTATCTGAACATTGATGTACAGCTTTTGGTAAATGATACAGTGATTGGGGAAGTTACACAGCTGAATAACCCTGTTACAATCACCGTGACCATTCCAGCATCACTGAAGAAGGATGGAAGAACCTTCACTGTAATCCGGAATCATAATGGGGATATTACAAAGCTGACAACAACAGATAACGGGAACGGAACAGTTTCTTTCGGTACCGGAAGCTTTTCTCCATATGTGCTTGCCTATGCTGATGCAGACACAGATGAGACAACAACAGATGAGACAACAACGGATGAGACAACAACGGATGAGACAACAACAGATGACACAGGCATAAATAATGCAAACACAAATAGCACAAACACAAATAGCACAAACACAAATAGCACAAACACAAATAGCACAAACACAAATAGTACAAACACAAATAGCACAGATACAAATGGCACAGATACAAATAGCACAACGAACAGCACAAGTACAACATCTGCAGCCGCTACCGGAGATCCGATGAACCCATGGGCATGGATGACAGTAGCAGTTTTAGCTGTTGGGGTTGCCGGAGTTGGCATTAAGATGAGAAGAAAGCAAGAAGTGGTAAAATAAGTTTGAAAGCGTGCGCCTTGCGGCGCACGCCGGCTAAAGTGTGAGAGAAACCCAAAGTCCAAAATGCCTTGAAAAGAAAGTGATTCTGTGATAGACTTGCAGAGAAAAAATGGACAATTGCGAAACGCAGTTTTTTTACTGTTCGCTGTATTGTGCAGCATCACATTAGAAATCAAGCGTTTCGCAATCGCTTAACAGAAAAAAGGAAGGGAACAGAGCAATGGAAGAAAAGAAAAAATCCAATAAAAAGATTGCGATTGGAGTGGCGGTTCTTGTAGCACTTGTGGCAGTGTTTGCGGTCGTATATTTTATGTTTGGTCCAAAAGCTTCGGCAGGGAAGAAACACATTACAATAGAAGTTGTAGATGATGCGGCAGAGACCGTAAGCTACGAGGTGGATACGGATGCCGAGTATCTGAGAGGGGCGATGGATGAGGCGGAAGGACTGACCTATGACGGGACAGAAGCCGATTACGGCCTGATGGTTGAGACTGTCAACGGGCTCTATGCAGATTATGTGGAGGATGGAGCTTACTGGTCGATTTTAGTGGACGGAACATACGGCGAGTACGGTGTGGACAAGCAGCCGGTGGAAGACGGTGTGACGTACCGGTTTGTTTATACGATTGCGGAATAGAATGGCGGACGGGATGAAGAACAGGTTGTCGGTGCGCGATATTGCGTGGATCGGTGTTATGACAGCCACGCTTGAGGCGGCAAAATTCGCTTTGGCCGCAGTGCCGAATGTGGAGATTGTGACACTGCTTGTCATTCTCTATACGCTTTTTTTTGGAAAGCGGATTGTCTATGCAATCTTTGCCTTCCTTTTTATAGAGGGGCTGCGGTATGGATTCGGAATCTGGTGGCTGATGTATGCTTATGTGTGGCCGGTTCTGGCCGGAGTGACATATCTGTTCCGAAAGCGGGAGTCAGTCTGGTTCTGGAGTATCTTTTCCGGTGTCTATGGACTGTTCTTTGGAGGGCTGTGCTCTCTGATCTACCTGTTTTTGGGAGGACCGCAGACGGCATTCTCCTGGTGGATTGCAGGAATCCCCTACGACATCATCCACTGTGTGTCCAATTTTATTTTATGCAGGGTTCTGTTTGAACCACTTCATCATGTGTTAAAAAAGGCAGAGCAGATAGCGGAGCGTTGAGCTCCGCTTTTGTGTATGGTGATTCCCTTGACATTTGACCGTCTGCGTGATAAGATGACTGAGTTCCATATTACGGAACATATGATTAGATAATGAAACTCTGCATAAAAGGGGAGAGATTACTATGGCAGCGGAAGCAAAAGAAAATAAGAATCCGGTACAGTCGGCAGAGCGCATTTTTCAGGTGCTCGAGATGCTCGCGGAGAATGGAGAGATGGGGCTGATGGAGATCAGTGCCGCACTGAGCCTGCATAAGAGCACGGTGCATCGTCTGCTGATGTCCCTGATATATATGGGGTATGCAAAGCAGGATGAGACGACCCAGAAATATATGCTCTCCTACAAGATTGTCAATATGGCGGGAAAAATTTTGGACCGCACGGATATTTTGCAGGTCGCAAGACCTTATATGGACCGTCTTTCCGACATCAGCGGGGAGACCGTACACCTTGTGCAGCGCGAGGGGAACAATATCCTCTATATTTATAAGGCGGAGGCTAAGGTGGGGTCAATCCGCATGGTTTCCCATGTGGGGATGATTCATCCGATGTACTGCTCCGGGGTAGGAAAGGCCATCATGGCGAACCTTGAGGAGGCGCAGGTCAAACAGATCTGGAACGAGAGCATCATCGAGAAGAGGACGGAAAAGACAATTACAGATATCGACGAGATGATGAGAGTCTTAGACGAGGTGAGAGCGAAGGGATATGCCTTAGACGACGAGGAGAATGAGGAAGGCGTCCGCTGTATCGCCGCCTGCCTCAAAGATTACACCGGTGAAGTCCGGTATGCGTTCAGCGTGTCCGGACCGGTCAGCCGCATGACAAGAGAGCGCGTGCGCGACCTATCCGTCGATGTCAAAAAGATTCAGACAGACCTCTCACGCGAACTGGGGTTTTATGCGGACCGCTGATCTGCAATCAATGAAAAAAGTTTTTGTATAAAAATTTTTTCACAGGTCATACTATCCTTGAAAAAAGAAAAAGGAGATATGAACTATGAAAAAGATGAAAGCATTTATTTTGACAGGGCTTCTGTCATCTGCACTCGTATTCGGAGTAGCTGCCTGCGGAAATGACAGCAATGCGGACAACAATACGAATACGGAGAATGCGGGAAACGGAATTCTCGATGATACAGAAGGTGCGAACGGTGCCGACAACGGAACAACAACCAACGGAACAAACGGCAGCGGAACAAACGGCAGCGGAACAAACGGCAACGGAACGACGACCAACGGAACAAACGGTGCCGACAACGGAACGAACGGCGGCGGTGCCATCGAGGACATCGGAGACGGAATCGCAGACGGTGTCGACGACGTGGTAGACGGCGTGGAGAACGGTGTTGACGATTTGACAGACGGTGTGCAGGATGATGCCGATAACGCTGGAAACGGAGCCGGTGGAAACACGGACGAGAATAACGCAAACGGCAATAAAGCAAATCCATAAGGAGAAAAGGACTCTGAGAAAATCAGGGCCCTTTTTTTGTTGCACAAAAAACAGGAAATGGTACAATAGGAGTTAGGGAAAACGGAGGAGGAGAGAAATGGTGGACAATACTTTGGCTATGAAGGCCATGACGGAGGTAAAAAAGGCGGTAAAAGGAAAGGATGACTGCATTCGAAAGGTGCTTGGGGCAATTTTGGCAGGCGGTCATATCTTGATTGAGGATGTGCCGGGGGTCGGAAAGACGACACTGGCGTTGGCTTTTTCTAAGGTCATGGATTTGGAAAATCACAGGGTGCAGTTTACACCGGACGTGCTGCCGGCAGATATCTTAGGATTTTCCATGTATCAGAAGAATACGGGCACATTTACCTACCATCCGGGGGCGATTATGTGCAATCTGTTTCTTGCGGACGAGATTAACCGGACTTCGCCGAAGACGCAGTCGGCGCTGCTCGAGGTCATGGAGGAGGGCAGGGTCACCGTGGACGGGGAGAGCCGCAGCGTGCCGGAACCGTTTGTGGTGATGGCGACACAGAATCCAACGGGAAGTGCCGGAACACAGCTGCTGCCGGAGTCGCAGCTCGACCGTTTTATGATCTGTATGAGCATGGGATACCCGGATTTAAAGAGTGAGATTGAGATTGCAAAGGGAAAGAGCAGCGGAAGTTCCATCGGAGAACTTGACGCGGTCATGACAAAGGAGGAGCTTTTGCTGCTGCGGGAGCAGGTCAGACAAATCTTTGTCCACGATAATATTTTTAAATATATGGCGAGACTTGTTGGGGAGACGCGGGACAACCCTTACATTGAGCTTGGAGTCAGCCCGCGGGGACTCATCTCCATGACGGGGATGGCGAAGGCGAATGCATTCCTGCAGGGGCGCGGCTATGTCACGCCGGAGGATGTGGAGGCGGTCTTTCTGGATGTCACGAAGCACAGAATCGTCTTAAATACCAAGGCGAGGGTGACACATGTGACGGAGGAGGCGGTACTTGAAAAAATTTTGCAGGATACGCCGAAACCGAATGCATATATGGAGAGAGCGGAATATCATGGTTAATGTGATTGTTTATCTGGGGGTGCTGGCGTTAGGTTTGTACACGGCCATCCTCTACGGAAGCCATGCGATGGTGATTTTGACCTTTGCGGGAATGGCATTTTTGATATTGGCATACGTTCTTTTAATTTATCAGTATTTTCAGATAAAAGCGACAATTCTGGTGCCGATTGCCACGGCGGAGCCGGGACAATCAGTGGACGTGGAGCTTCGCGCCGACAACTGTGGGAAACTTCCGGTCTTAAAACTGGGCTACGAGATCCGGTGGAAGAATTTTATGCAGAGAAGAGGAAAAAAGGTTTTCTTAAAGGGAAGTGTGGACGCCGGAGGGAAGGGCATTCTGCGCACGGACTGCGCGGTGAAAGCCGCCGGAAACTATCGGCTGCAGCTTGAGAGAATCCGCATTTACGACCTGACCGGAATTTTTTATATCGGACGCAGGATCAATCAGGAGGCGGCAATCTGGGTGCTTCCGAAGCAGGTGCAGATGAATGTCAGAGTCGGACAGGCATCGCGGCATTTTGTCGGCGAGTCGGATGTGTACGACGATGCGAAGGGAGGGTATGACCCTTCAGAGGTATTTCAGATTCGGGAGTTCAGACCGGGGGATAAGATTCAGAGCATCCATTGGAAGCTGTCCGCGAAGGCGGAAGAACTTATGGTGCGGGAGAACAGCCAGCCGCTCGGCTGCCCGGTTGTCCTGCTCGCGGACGCAGCGGGAATTGAGCGGTTTGGAATATCCGGAATGGAACATTTTTTGCAGACGGTCTACTCCGTCTCATTTTTGCTCGTCGAACAGAAGTGTCCGCACTATATTGCGTGGGAATGTGGAAAAGACAGGGAAATCAGAAGAGTCCGCGTGCAAAACGAGGAGGGAATCTATCTGTTTCTGATGGACTTTTTTGCATCGGGACAGGCGGAGCGAAAGAGAATTTTCCTAAAGAGGGAAAAAGGGAAGGAGACGGAAGTGCTGCCGGAGAATCTGCGCGGCCGCTACCGGGAAAAATATCGCGCGGAGACCTATATCACGGACGTCGCAGTGGACGGTTCCCTGGAGGTGTCTGTCAACGGTGCCTTTGTCGGAAGGCTTGGAAATGGGACGTTTGAGGCTGATTGTGAGAAGTTAGAACTGATTGTATAGGATAGGAATAAGGTCATGAGGAAGGCAGAAGGAATAGAGTGGGGAAAAAAGTGCAGAGTGTGGCAGGAAACGGGCGGCAGAAGCGGTCTGCCCGGGCGACGGACGGCGGAGGGCATCTGGCTCGCGCTGCAGTACGGGATTTTGTTGTTGTTAGGATACGGAATGCTGTTTTGCTGCGGGGATGTATTTCCGCTGGGGGATGCGCTGGTTCCCTGTGTACTTTTTTTGCCGTTTTGCGGGTTCCTGTTTACGGCGGGCAGCCGGATGGTAAAAAATGGAAAAAAGTGGAATCTCGGATGTGCCGCTGCACTCGTGCTGGTGGGAGTTGTGCTGCACAGGGTGCTTATTGACAGTATAATTACGGTTGTAAATGGAATTACGCCGTATATCAATGAGTACTACACGGTTCACCTGCCGGAGATTGAGACTGCAGTGGGGCGGGAGGTCACATTGACGCCGTCTTTTTTTCTGTTGATTTTTTTGCTGCTCTGGCAGATGTCCGATGCCCTTTTGCGTAGAAGAAAACCATTGTTTGCAATTCTTCCGGGTGTGGTGCTTGTGCTGGCGGAGCTTTTGATTGGTTATGCACCGAAATGGCCGGGACTTTTGTGCGGTCTCGCCGGTGTTTTTGGCGTGTTGACCTGCTGTCTGGGCGCGCGGACGGAGGAGATGGGACAGTTGGTGGCAGCCAGGATAAAGAGCGCCGGGCTTCTCGTGGGCACGGCACTTTTCGTCGTTGCCTTTTTGGCGATGGCGGGGGCGGAGTGGACGGATGCGCTGCTTGCGAAGCAGGGCAGAATGTTGGCGTACCAGCATTATATCGAGCAGGCGGCAGTGACGGGAAACAATCTTTTCGCTTTCTGGGGAGAATCCGGAAAGGTTAACAATCACACGCCGCATTATCTCGGAACGGAGGTACTTGACATCACAGTCACAAAGCCGGTGAAGGAGAATGTCTATCTGCGCGGATATGTGGGGGATACCTACAGCAGTGGGAACTGGAAGAACCGCAGCGAGAAGGAATTTTTAAAAAATGAGTGGGCGGACGATGAGGCGGGGTTTGAGATCCTTGGAAATCTGTATGAAAAACAGAAAGAAAACGCGCGTAGCGATGAGCAGGCGACGTACACAGTTAGTTATGTAAAACCGCAGAATCTGTATGCGTATCTGCCGTACTATACGGATGTGACAGGGATTGAGGACGAGCTGTCCGTGAGCGGGGACAGTATGTTGTTCCGCAGGAGGCAGAGTCAGATTGCGACAGAGGGACTGGATTCGTGGTCGCTGTTTGCGATTGTGGAAAACGGCACGTCGGAGACTCTGACACAGACGGAAAAAGAGTATGCGGACTACCTTCCCCTCTATCTTGAACTGCCGGAGGGGCTGGAGCAGATGGACGCGCTGGGCGCAGAGCTAAAGGCAAAGCTGGAGCAGATGGACGCATCCGGCAATGAAGTCTACCGCGCTCTGGCCGCGGTGTGCCTGGTGCGGGACGTGGTCAACAGCAGGGTTACCTACAGCCAGAGTTTGGAGAAAATACCGGTGGGGGAGGACGTTGTGGAATATTTCCTCTTCGAGGAGGGAGAAGGATACTGTACCCATTACGCGAGTGCCGGCACACTGCTTTTTCGGGAACTGGGGATTCCGGCGAGGTATGTGACCGGATATGTGGTGGAGAAAGAGAGTTTTTCCCATCAAAATGGTGAGAAAGTGTGGACGGGAAACGTGTTGGACAGCGACGCCCACGCCTGGGTGGAGATTTATATTGAGGGAGTTGGATGGGTTCCCGTCGAGATGATTGAAGGGTTTGACAGCAGGCTGGATTCCATGCGTCTGCTCGAGAGCAAGGGCGGTATTGCAGGAATCTATTTTGAGCAGAACATGGGGCGGTATATTTATGCGTTTGACGGCCCTGCGGCCGATGGGGGACTCGAGGACTGGATTGAGGCGGTATCCGGGGAGGAGCTTGCCGGGCAGCCGTCGTATATGGAGGAGAGCGAGGAGGATACGGAGCAGGATGAGACGGAGACGACAATGATAAAGCGGCCGGATGAGAACGCCGGCACCGGGGGTGCAGCGGCGCAGCAGCAGGAGGAAGAGGAGGAAGAAAGCCTGCCGGAGAGCGCGACAGAAACATCGGGACAGAGAAAGAACGGTGGAGCGGCAGTAAAAAATGAGTCGGCGCAAACCGCCGCAAAAGCTGCGGCGGCAGCGGGGGGAGTCGTGCTTTTAGCCGGCGCGGGTGTGTTCTTTTTTTACAGAAGAAAACGAAAGATACGCGACTCTTTCTATCAGAAGAATTGCAGGAAGGCAATCCGAAGTATCACGGCACAGATGTACCGTCTGCTCCGAAAGGAGGGCGCATTTCGCGGAAAGCGCGCAGACGACGCTGCATTTCGGGAGGCGCTGTATCAGAAGACGGAGCTCTTTTCAAAGGATGAGGTGGAGGTGTTCTGGAAAATCGTGGAACAGGCGGCCTACGGAGACGGGGAAATTACCGGGGACGACGTCAGAACCTGTCGGAGAATGTACCGAAAACTTCTTAAATAACTATGAATTTGCTGATATTTCCTTGTGATTCAAGACATAGTAGATTATAATAAAAGCAAAAATATGAGCAGAAAGGACATGGAATCAGGAATGTCAGAATTTGATAAAGATGAATTGGAGAATAAAGATCGGTTTAAGGAAGTGACCGATTTTCCGGAGAAGGCAAAAGAGGAACCGGAATCGAAGGATGAGGAGCGGGACGAGTACGAGGATATCTGCTACATCTGCCGGAGACCGGAGCATGTTGCGGGCAAGATGATTAAGATTCCAAATGATATCTGCATCTGTCAGGACTGTTTGCAGAAGACGTTTGACAGTATGAACAATCCGGGATTCGGAATCAATGATATGATGAACTTTGACAAGATGACGAATGTCAGCATGATTAACCTGTCTGATTTGCAGGGATTTATGCCAAACAGCCAGCGCCTGAAGAAAAAGAAGCCGAAGGAGAAGAAGGAGGAGGCGGTGTTGGATATCAAATCCATCCCGGCGCCTCACAAGATTAAAGCCTCTTTGGATGAGTATGTAGTGGGGCAGGATTACGCGAAGAAGGTTATGTCGGTCGCAGTCTACAACCACTATAAGAGAATCGTCTCAGAGCAGAGGGATGATGTGGAGATCGAGAAGTCCAACATGCTTATGATTGGACCGACCGGCTGTGGAAAGACCTATCTGGTCAGGACATTGGCGAGACTTTTAGATGTGCCTCTCGCCATCACGGATGCGACCTCTCTGACGGAGGCGGGATACATAGGAGATGACATTGAGAGCGTGGTCAGCAAACTTTTGGCGGCTGCGGACAATGACGTGGAGAAAGCGGAGCGCGGCATCATTTTTATCGATGAGATTGATAAGATTGCAAAGAAGAAGAATACGAACCAGCGCGACGTCAGCGGGGAGTCTGTACAGCAGGGGATGTTAAAGCTCTTAGAGGGCGCCGAGGTGGAAGTGCCGGTCGGAGCGAGTAGCAAGAACGCGATGGTTCCAATGACAACTGTAAATACAAAGAATATTCTCTTCATCTGCGGCGGAGCGTTCCCGGATTTGGAGGAGATTATCAAAGAGCGTCTCACGAAGGAGTCCTCCATCGGTTTTAAGGCGGCGCTCAAAGACCGCTATGACAACGAGGAGAATCTTCTGTCTCAGGTGACGGTCGAGGACGTCAGAAAGTTCGGCATGATACCGGAGTTTCTCGGAAGACTGCCGGTTATGTTTTCGCTTGAAGCACTGTCGGAAGATATGCTTGTGCGCATTTTAAGGGAGCCGAAGAACGCCATCATCAAACAGTATCAGAGGCTGCTCGAGATGGATGAGGTCAAACTCGAATTCGAGGATGAGGCGCTTCATGTCATCGCAAAGAAAGCGAAGGAGAAGAAGGTGGGGGCGAGAGCACTCCGGGCGATAATTGAAGAATTTATGCTTGATATTATGTATGAGATACCGAAGGACGACAATATCGGTATGGTGACAATCACGAAGGACTATGTGGAGAAAAAGGGAGGTCCAAAGATACAGATGAGAGGATGCTTTGAATTGGAGACGAAAGAGAAGCCGCCTCAGATTGAAGCGGCTGCATCAATATGACAAGCTGAATTTGAGATATTCTATGAGAAGACAATTCAGGCAAAAATAAAAAGAACAGGAATAAAAAGAAGAACTCCGGCATCTATTTAAAGATAGAACAGATGACTGGAGTTTTTTATATGGCAAGCTGCAAGGAACAGGTATATTCCAATGATTATTTTGATTTTCTGCTGGATTATCAGGGAATTTTTTTTATTCCCTCGCCCGATGAATGTGTCCAGAAGATAGATAAGGACTACGGAATCCTCCATTATTCAAGGGAGGGGCAGGCTCCGCTCTCTGCCGGCGCTTACACCTACAGTGCAATCCCGAAATGCTTTGGGCTGATCGATCAGACCGCATTAGAGACATCAGGAATCATAAGACTTCAGAATCAGCCGGTTCTGTCGTTAAAAGGAAACGGCGTTATGATGGGATTTTTAGATACAGGGATTGATTATCAGAATCCGTTGTTTCGCTATGCTGACGGCAGCAGCAGAATCTCTTTTCTGTGGGACCAGACGATACGGGACGGGACACCGCCGGAGGGAATTCTTTATGGGGCAGAGTACACGAAGGAAGAGATCAATCGGGCGCTCTTAAGTGACGATCCATTGGAGCTTGTGCCGTCTAATGATACGAACGGACACGGAACTTTTGTGGCGGGGGTTGCCTGCGGCGGAGAGGATGTGACAAATGATTTTGTGGGAGCGGTGCCGAATGCGGAAATCGCGGTTGTGAAGTTGAAGGAGGCAAAACCATATCTGCGGGAATTCTATTTTATTCCGGAGGAAGTTCCGGTCTATCAGGAGAACGATATTATGCTTGCAATTTCCTATCTGAACAGGAAGGCGCAGGAGAAAAATATGCCGCTTGTCATCTGCCTTGCACTCGGCACGAACATGGGAAATCACGGGAACGGTGGAATCTTAAGCCGCTACTTAAATGATGTAGGAGACAGGAGAGCACATATTGTCGTGGCAGCTACCGGAAATGAGGCAAATACACAGAGACATTTTAAGGGAAGAGTCTTAGACGATATGAATTATGAGGATGTGGAAATCAATGTCGAGGAGGATATGGAAGGATTTTTTGTGGAACTGTGGGCTGCGGCGCCGGAGCTTTTCGCGGTGTCGGTGCGCTCGCCTACCGGGGAGGAAATCCCGCGGACGCCGGTGCGGACAGGAACCTCACAGGTGTACAGATTCATTTTTGAGAGGACGACGGTCACAATTGATTACCGTTTTGAACTTTTACAGGAGGCATATCAGTTAGTCTATATTCGCTTTGCCGCACCGAAGAGGGGACTATGGGTGGTCCGCGTCTATCCCCAGAGCACAGTGAGCGGGGAATATAATTTATGGCTTCCGATGCGGCAGATGAGTGCAGCGAATGTGTTTTTTCTGCGTTCGGATCCGGATGTGACGCTGACGATGCCG
The DNA here is from genome assembly GCA_964495195.1 of uncultured Roseburia sp. Classification (GTDB taxonomy): domain Bacteria; phylum Bacillota; class Clostridia; order Lachnospirales; family Lachnospiraceae; genus Roseburia. Next base: position 23,520 of record CAZBUW010000001.1, on the reverse strand, counting down.
GCAACGGTGCGCAATGTGATTACAGCGGGCGGATATAATCACCGCAGCGGAAGCATTTATCAGGATTCCGGAAGAGGCTATACCATCACCGGAAATATCAAGCCGGACTTTGCGGCTCCGGCAGTGGATGTCTATGGTCCGGGGCTTAGGAATGGTTTTATGACGGTCACGGGTACGAGTGCCGCTGCAGCCATTACAGCCGGAGCATGCGCACAGATTTTAGAGTGGGGGATAGAGAATGGAGAAATCGTGGCCTTATCAACGGCAACTTTGAGAAATTTGTTGATCCGCGGAACAAAAAGAACGGAGGCGAGAAGTTATCCAAACAGGGAATGGGGATACGGAATTCTGGATGTTTACCATGCTTTCGAGGAAATTCGCCGTTAAAAGGGTGATTATAGGTGAAAAATGTCGAAAAAAGTGACTGTATACAAGAGTTAGCTTTTTTGATGAATTTTAAACTTCATGTATACCTTGAAAGTGGGGAGAACATCATGTATACTAGAACTAGTTGTTTTTGACAATGAATAGTAGTTGAAAGAAGGTATTTTTTTGAAAGTGAACATCATGTTAGACTCGGCGGACAAGGTAAAGGAATTTAACAGTATTGTAAAGATGGTATCTTTCCCAATGGATGTCATCAGTGGAAGAACAAAGTATTTGGATGCAAAATCATTGTTGGGATTATTGAGTTGTGATTTGTCAAAACCGATGGTGCTTGACACACACGGAAAAGAGAGCGAGGAGAGAGAACTCCTCTCAAAGATTGGAGAATTTATCGTGGGATGATAAGATGGGGAAGTATCTTTTTAGAGAAAGATGCTTCCTCTTTTTGATGCGCCTGACAGCGCACTTCGCTGCAGCGGGAAAAATCAGGCGCACGCAGGAAGAACTGTTTGGGGTAGGATTTTCTCAGGTGACCGGAAGCCAGCCGGCAAGAACGACCTCGGGGCGGTAGAGGTCGAGTTCTTCTGCCAAAAGCTCCCGGATGAAATCCGACTGTGCGCAATGTGCGGCCGGTGAGCCGTCGGAATAACGGCAATTGTATTCGGCATAGAATACGGTTCCATGCGTCTGCGGTTTGTTCCAGTCATGGAAGCCTGCGGGGTGGATATGCGCACCAAACGTGCAGGAACAAAAGACAGTCTTTGCATAATCGCGCCACGGACGTCCGAGGTAGACACTTCCCTTCGGGCAGTCGCCGGTCAGTTCGCACTGATAAAAGACATAGCCGTATGGCTGCTCTTTCGGCGTGGAGGCTGCGGTGACATATCCCTGTATGGCGTCCTCGCCGTCCCGCAGGATGGAATGCAGTCTGCAGCGCTCAAAGCAGGCAGTGGCGCCGCCGAAGATAAAGTCGATATCGCCGCAGATATAGCAGTCCTTGTAGTACTGTCTTGTGGGAGTGCGCGGTGCGGATTCCTTCGGTCCGCGGAAACCGCCCGGCTCATATTCTTTTTCCGGCAGAGGCGCAGTAAAGAGGGTATCCTGACAGCTCTTTAAGTGACAATGATCGCAGAAAAAAGCATCGCCGTCCGCGTAGAGTGCAATCGCCTGCCCGACCTGTGCGGAGGGACCGGAGGTGTTTTCGACGGTGAGATTGCGAAGAGTGACATGCGGCGCGTTCACAAAGAGCGTATAGGAGCGGAAAGTGCCGCGTTTGACACCGTCCGGCATCCGAAAAAGAGCATAGTCATCGTAGGAGATGACGGTGCTCTCCGGGGAGGCTCCAAGCAACGTCACGTTAGGAACGTCAATCTCAAGTTTTTCATGGTAGACCCCTGCACCGATGTGGATGGTTGCAGGGGTGCTGTTATCTTTAGGGAGGGAGGCGAGCGCCTCACCGATGGTCTGATAGGCAGATGGGTCTTCTTTCGAGACGAACAGAGTCTTTTCGTGATTCATCACCGGTAGTCTCCTAAGTAGAAGAGTGCTAATGTGCCGGGACCTGAATGTGCGCCGATGGTCGGACCGACATAGCCAATCATAAAATTCTCGATACCGATGCGTGCTTTAATCTGAGCCGCTAGTGCCTCTGCATCCTCGAGACAGTCGCCGTGGCTGATGAAGACGGTGTCGTTTTTATCCTTCCATCCGCCGATTTGTTTTTCCATGCAGTCCACGAGGGCGGTGATAGATTTGTTGCGCCCGCGGGATTTGAACAGCGGAATCAGATGTCCTTCATCATCGACATGGAGAATCGGTTTGATACTGGCGATTGTTCCTAAGAAGGCGGCGGTCTTGCTGACACGTCCGCCGCGGTACAAATGGAACAGATCGTTCACGGTAAAGTTGTGAACGAGGTGAAGCTTGTTTGTCTCTAACCACCCGGCAACCGTGTCGAGGTCAGAGCCCGCGTCGCGCATCTGGACTGCCTTATGTACCAGAAGTCCCTCGCCTAAAGTGGCGGAGAGGGAGTCGACAAGTACGACTCTGCGGTCCGGATATTTTTCTGCGATGTCGGCTGCTGCAATCCGTGCGCTGCCAAAAGTGCCGCTTAGACCGGAGGAGAAGACGATATAGAGAATATCCTTGCCGGTCTCTTTAATCAGGCGCTCAAAGAAGGTGGCGAGCTCCTCCGGATTCGCCTGGGAGGTCGTCGGCAGGGAACCGCCTCTCATTTTATCGTAAAATTCTTTCTCCGGAAGAGAGTTCTCGCGGGTGTAGGTGACGCCGTCGAGGGTGTAAGGGAGGGAGATGACGGCGATGTCATGCTCCTTTAAGTAGCTGTCCGGCAGATCGGCCGTACTGTCTGTCATGATGATATAATCGTTCATTTTAAATACCTTTCTGTGTTGTGTTTAGATAATGGAGGTGTCGGCGTCGCAGCTACTCCGCATCCGCAGGGTGCCCTTCAGCAGATAATCTTTGCCCGGAGTATCCGGATTGTCAAGGCGGTAGCAGAGCTGCTGAACTGCGAGCTGGACTATCTGATTGACCGGCTGCGCGATTGTATCGATGGCCTTCTCCATTAAAGTGTCGCTCTCGGCATTAGAGTAGCCGGTGAGAAAAATCTTATCCTGCAGATCATGATTGTGACCAATCAGGTAGTCTAAAAATCTGTCTGTAAGGGTGTGGGTTGCAGTCAGAATCGCATCACAGCCCTTCGCGGAGACATCCTCCACCAGACCGGCAACATCCACGTTGTGATTGTCCGTGTAATAAATCCAGTCCTCCTTAAAGTCTACACCGATATTTTTCATGGCATCCTGATAGGCACTTACAATCTCTTTTGTAGTTGAATATCCCGCTTTGTCACAGACGCAGGCGATGCGGGTATGACCTAGGCGCTCCATGGAGAGAACTGCCTGATAGACTGCGGAGTAATCGCTGGCTAAGATGCAGCAGCGGTCACAGCCATTCGGCTTCCGGTTGAAAAAGATGACCGGAATGTCTGTGGGTACGCAGTCAGAAATCTCCTCGTAGTCAATCGCCGATGAGAGAACTAAAATACCGTTCGTCGCAGCGCCAAAGTAAGTGAAAAGCTCGCGCTCGGTTAAAACATTGTGTTCCGTTATGGAAAAGACGGCGCCAAAGCCCTGCTTCTTCAGTGCGGCGGAAGCTAAGGTCAAAAACATGGCAGAAAACTGATTTGTGATATTCGGAAGAATGATTCCGATTGTATTATTTTTCTCAAAAGCCATAAGCACACCTCAATTCTAAGTTTTATCTCATTATATCGGATTTTATTGGAAAAGAAAAGTAGTTCGGTTTATTTTATAAAAAAGTCTTTACATTTTGGAAAAAAGAACGTATAGTAAAAATAATCTTTTTATCGAAATTATTTGCAGCGGACCCGGGGAACGGGGGATATCGTGAGCAAAGCGAAAGTAATAGGTATATTTGGCTGGGGACAGACAGATCTGTGTATCTATCTCGCCAGCGTTCTTGAGAACATGAAGTACCATGTTCTCGTCGTTGACAATTCCATCGGACAGAAGATGGGTTGTTGTATTCCAAGACCAAAGAGAGAATTGAATATTGTGACCTACAAGGATGTGGATTATCAGTGGCAGATTCCGCCCGATGAGTGGGCGGTTGACGCATATGATTTTGTGATTGCAGACCTTGGGGAACGCCCGGAAAAGGCAGAGTTTGACAACTGCGAGGAGCTTTTTCTCGTCACAGGATGCGACTATGGTTGTATTAGAAAGAGCAGGGAGCTGATGCTGGAGCTGAAAAAGCCGATGGCGGTCATCATCCGCAATTATCAGCGGGAGACTATGCTGGAGAGACAGATTGTCGGGGAACTCGAGGAGGAGAACTGCTTTTTGATGGAGCACTATTTTCTGCCGTATGATGCATGGGATGAGAGCGGAAGGATTCTCATGCAGTATCGCGGCTACGAGGATTGCAGCTGTCTGTCAAAAGAATTTGAAAAGCTGCTGTTCCATCTTGGCTGTATGCTGGGAAAGAGGGATTACCATACGGTTCTCGCGGGGATTCATCGGGCGAAAAGGGGGGAGTGCTTTTGAAAGTTCTGTTTTTCGGGCAGGAGCATGGGAGCGGAACTACCTCGAATATGCTGGCTGTCGCGGCGGCGTGCTCAAGAAAATGTGGGAAAAAAATTGTGTTTTTGCAGCTCTCAGGAGGCGGTGAGGATTTGGAGAAAGCCTTCTATCACAGTTGGAGGAACATGAAACTGAGGGAAGGATGTGATTATTTTTTCCCGCAGGGGTTTGATGCGCTGCGTGTCCGGGAGAGCGTGGGATGGGCGGAAATCAGCCGGGAATTGAAGACGTTAGCGGAGGGACATCTCTACTATTTTCCAATGGGGAAGAGGGAACTTCCGCTCCTTCTGCCGCAGCGGAATAAAAAGATGCTGCTCACAGTGATTGAGGAGCTCGAGAGGAGAATGGACCTTGTCTTTTTGGACTGCGGGACGACGGCTGTCGGCACCTATGATTTTCTGAAGGGGAAAAATGACCTCGTGGTGATGAATTTTTGCCAGAGCGGGAGAGCGTTTGATGACTTCTTTCTGCGGCAGTATGACGTCGCGGACCGCTTTTTCTATCTGGTGGGAAATTATCATGCAGGTTCGGTCTACAACAGGAGGAACATCTACCGCCTGTACCGCATCCCGAGTGAGCGCATCGGCGTGGTGCCCTACAACCCGCAATTTGAACAGGTATGCAGGGAAGGAAAACTGTGGCGTTACCTTTCGGGTTCCGCTACACGTTTTGCGCAGGAGAGGGATCGGAGTTTTCTGCGGGAGATGGAGGAAATCTCACAGGCTGTGCTGAGGGAGGTGTCCTATGGCGGATAAGAAGCAGGAATATCTTTCGCGGGATGAGATGGTGGAGAGAGTGCGCTGCCATATGAACCAGATTCTAAGGGAGAATCTCTATGAGGTGAACCTCTCGCGCGACGAGCTGTTCCGGCTGAAGGCGCAGAAGGACGAACTTCGGAGCTGCTTAAAAAGAGCGGGAACAGGGGATGCGGAGGCGAAGAGCGGTCTGATTACCGCCATTCAGGAGAGCCTTTTAAAACTCTACAATCTCGATGAGAGCAGGATAAAGGAAACGTATTTTTTCTCGGAACAGGGAGAAAAGAATGTCATGCACCGCTTTGAATTTCTCCTCTATCTGCTTGAGAAAGAGGCCGGGAGCGCTGCCTTTGAGGTGCTGGTGGAACGGTGCGGGATAATGCCAAAGGTGCCGGGAAATACGCCGGTCATTGGAGAGCAGGAGATACACCACGCCTATGAGCGGGAAAAGAGGGCACTGACATTTGTGGAGCAGCTTGAACTTTTGAGCAGGAATCTCTATGCCTACTATAAAGGGTTAGGGGTGATCGATACCCTGCGTGATATGAGAATCGACGGTGTGTCCGGCGGCGTGTCCGGGGAGGGGGACGACCAGAGGAGCGTGTGGGTCTTCTACAAGGGGAGGAGCGTGCACCTTTCCTTTCTGGACTTTGAGTCGGAAAGGGAGTTAGAGCGCGTTGCAAGGAACTGCTGCCGCTTCAAACAGCCGGGGGAACTGTCGAGAACAAAGGGGTATCTGGTTCATGAGATGGCGGATCATACCAGGGTGGTCGTCGTGCGGCCGGATTTCGCGGAACACTGGATGTTCTTTCTGCGCAAACTCGACGTGACCAGAAAGATGAGGCTGAATGAGCTCTATACGCAGCCGGGAGCCGGACAGGTGCTTAAGTTTTTGCGCTTTCTGGTAAAGGGGTGTCAGGTGTTTGGAATCACGGGGATGCAGGGCTGCGGCAAGACGACGCTTCTGATGGCACTGGTGGAGCAGATTGCGCCGGAGTATCCGATTCGTGTGCTCGAGCAGGCGTTTGAGCTGCATTTGAGGGATGCCTACCCGGAGCGCAACATCGCCTCCTTTAGGGAGACACAGTCGGTCGACGGGCAGGAGGGGCTCGAGGTGCAGAAGAAGACGGATGGGGCAGTCACCATTATCGGGGAGGTCGTCGCTCCGCGCGTGGCGGCATGGATGGTGGAGAGTGCCCAGAGCGGATCGCTCTTTACCCTTTTTACCCATCACGCGAGGACGGCGGAAGGGCTTCTATTCTCTCTGCGGAACAGCCTGATGCGGGAGGGAAATTTCCGGTCTGAGGAACTGGCGATAGAGCAGGTCGTCCATGTGGTGAACTTCGATGTGCATCTGCATATGAGCCGCGCAGGCGAGCGCTATATCGAGCGCATCAGCGAGATTGTACCGACGGATGGGGAGAGGAAGTACAGGATTTACGATTTGTTCTGCTACGAGGACGGAGCCTATAAAAAGTGCGGAAAACTGAGTGAGGCGCGATGGCGTGAGATGGCAAAGTGGATGACGAAAGAGGAGAGGGAAGAATTTGCTGGAATGGATCTATGATTTGGTGCTGGGGATACTGCTGCTTCTGCTGGCGGGGAAAATATACCGGCAGAGAAGAAGCGAGCGGGAAAAAAGAAAGCGGGAAGCGCAGGTGGAACTATATGTAGCGGAGCTGATGAACTGCTACCGGAGGTACGGCAGCGTCGAGGAGGCGATGGAGGAAGCCGGGGAGAGAGCGGGAACACGGGAGGAACCCAGCGGAGAGCGGATACAGCTCCCCTATCAGATTTTGCTGGAACGTCTCTGCTGTCTGGTGATGGAAGTGGGGGACAAAAGGCGGGGAGGGGAGTCCCTCTTTCTAAAAAATCTGTCCTACATCCGGGAGGAGCTGAAGGAGGACATTCTCTTTCGCGGGAATCAGGATTATTGCTTTAAGGGACTCTCAAAACTCTGTCTGATTCCGTTTTTTCTGATTCCGTGCATTGTCATCTGGGCGAAGAGTGTGCTGGATACACTTTTTGTGTATTACCATGGCAGTTTTTCTGTTGTTTCAACTACAATAGCTTTTGCGACGACGGCAGTATGCTGTGAGCTGGTGGCATGGCTTGAGATGCCGGGGCTGATCCGGGAACTTGATTACCGCGCGGAGAGAAAACTCCTGCAGAAGGAGTGGATATCAGGTCTTATCAACGCAAAAGTGAACAGGCATTTCCAATATTATCTGAAGCGCAACGAAGGGTTGAAACTGCTGCAGGGATATGGGAATATCCGGGAGTTTCTGCTGAAGAAGTATTGCAGCGGAGCAGGGTATTTTCTCTTTGGAATCTTTCTGTCCGGAATGATCTGGGGAATCGGGAGGTCAGATATCGAAGAGCAGCTGCAATTTCCGGAACTCTATACGCTGATGGAAGAGGAGGAGGTGACGGAAGTTGAGGAAAAAATGAGGGAGCAGTACAGGCTTCTCTGCGGGGAGGAGCTGACGCTCGCGGAAGCGGAGCGGGAGTGGGAGGCGTATGATACAACTGTCGCGGAGACGGCATTTGCACAGGTGAAGTCCTGCTATGAAGACTGGAAAAAATCCGGGCGGGGACTTTGGATCCTTCTTCTCTCAATGTGTTTTGGAGCGTTCGGCTGCCTGAGACCGGAGCTTCTGCTCCTGCTTCGCAGGGAACATGTGGCGGAGGAGCGGATGGAGGAGATACGGCGGATGCAGACGGTGTGCATGGTGTTAGCGCAGGACTCCGCCGTGACAGTGGAAGAGATCATAGAGGGAATGGAGGAGAGCGCAGTGCTTTTTCGCAAGGCATTAGAGGAGACGGTGGATCACTTTTCCTACGACAGGGCAGGCGGCATCGAAAAACTCAGGGAGGAGACGGCGTGCGCTCCGATGGGAAGAATCTGTGATATGCTGATTGCCTGCAGTGAAGTCGGAATCGGGGAGGCTTTGGAGGGGATGGAGGAGGAGCGCACCTATACGCTGCGGGAGCAGGTGCAGCAGCGGCTCGAACACATGAGGGAGCGGGCAGCGCTTGCGAAGGTGCTTGCCTATCTGCCGTTCTTATCGGTACTCATTTTAAAGCTGATTGTACCGTTTGTAGCGGAGGGGTTGAGCCAACTACAATTGTACAGTAACGGAATGCAAAATTTTTTCTAAGGAGGAAGGATATTTATGGAGAATAGTTTAAAGGGATTGACACTGGCAGCAGGGATTATCATCACCTGCATTATTATCAGTCTGGGGTTTTATGTGGCGAGGGAGGCGCGCGATACGGCGGCAAACGGAACCGGCCAGATCAATAAACTTCAGGCGGAATTCTCGGACACGTCAAAGATGATGTACGACGGGACGGAGGTATCAGGGAGCGAAGTGTTAAACGTCATTCGCAAATTCAGCGATGAGACATTTGGAATTCTGGTGAACACCAACAAGAAGAGTACCTATTATCACTATGAATTCAATGCGGCGTCAGGGGAGCTTGGAAAGAGTACAAACAGCAGCTATAAAAATGCGCAGGACGTCACAAACACCAGCTACATCAATCCGACCGGACGCTTCGAGGGAAGTGTGGTCAAGGATGCAAACGGGACGCTCATCGGGCTTATTTTTACACAGGTCTAGTGCATCGTCGTCCGATGCGCACAGGAGCAGGAGGTGAAGAATGGATCAGGTGATTGAGGCGGTAGAAATCGGCGCGGCTGTGCTGATGTTTGTGGCGGCACTGATTTTAGGGAAAAGGATGTGGTCTAAGAGCGATGCACTTTTGGGCGCGCTGGAGTTTGAACTTCGCCAGGAGAGATGTGTGGAGGTGTTAAGGGATGAGTGATAGTATGGGAAAGATGGCTGCAATTTTTGTGGCGGTCATTCTGTTCTTCGGAATCCCGCTTGTCTCTATGCAGGAGCGGGGCAAGAGTGCGGCACAGATGTATCTGCTCTCGGAGGAGACAGAGCTTGTCGACGGAATCTGCAATACGGGGATGCTGACGTGGGAGATGTATGAACAGTTCCTGTGGAGCGTCGCAAAAATGCCGGGCAGGTATGAGGTCGAAATCCTACAGGAGCAGAAGGAGCTTGTCTTTGACGAGGGAAAGGTGTCTTATGTCAGCAGGTATTATGATACGGAGGAGATTGTGGAGGAGTTGAAGAACAGCGGTGCGCACTATTTTTATCGAAATGACTATGTGCGTATTTGCGTCAGTAGCGTGGAGGGCACGGGCTCACTGACCGGGATTTTGGATCGGACGATGAATGTGTTCTACGGGGGGACGGTGAAAAATGAAGCTCTGTGATCTGGCAATCGTATTTGGAATGCTGTTTCTCTGTGCGGCGGTGCCGCTCGGACTTCGGACGGCATATCTGCGGGAGGCGCAGTTTACGACGGAGGAATACAATCGTTGCATCGACCGCGCTGCAACCGATTGTCTGATGGATGTCGTAGAGGAGGAATACCGGGACGGCTCGATTCGGATTGATGGAAAAGCAGCGGAACACCATTTTTACGAACAGCTCTTTTTTGTGTTCGACGCGCAGACCGGGGAGGAGAGGGAGCGGCTCTCCTCGGGAGTTAAGATGATGGAGTTCGTCAACCGGGGGAGAGAGCTGACCATGGAGGAGGCGGATGCATTAAGGATACAGATGGAGGAGAGGGTGAACCGGAATTATGAGGCGGATGGGAAACTTTTTGCACTCTATTTTCCCTATATCGACCGGGAGGATTGGTATGAAAAGCTCCGCGGGAGGGGTGTTTATGTCTTCTATGATGTCAGGGATGACAGTAGGACGGGGTACGACAGGTTTCTGTTTGCGGGCAGCAGAATCAAAAAAGAGTAGGCGCCGGTGCGCCTACTCTTCATCCTTGTGCTCTTCCTCCGCCGGAAGAGGCTTTTTGATATATATTTTTTCGATGCGGTTCTTATCCATCTGTTCTACCCGCAGGAGAACGTCGTCGTCGGTCACGATGACTTCATTCTTCTCCGGGAGATGGTCGAGCAGTCCAATCAGATAGCCACCGATGGTATCATAATCCTCGGAAGTAAAGGAGAGGTCGAGTTCATCACACAGATCCTCGAGGTTCGTGGAACCGAGGACGAGATATTCCCGATCACTTAATTTTACAATGGCATCCTCTTCATCGGAGTCGTACTCATCGCGAATCTCGCCCACGATCTCCTCTAAGAGGTCCTCTAGTGTGATAAGACCTGCAGTTGCACCGTATTCATCTAAGACGATAGCAAGGTTGATGGAAGACTGTCTCATCTCAATCAGAAGCTCTGCGGTACTCTTGTGCTCATAAGTGTAGAACGGTTCCCGCATGATTTCCCGGATGGAGAAATGCTCCTTGTCCTTGAAGAGGAGAAGGTCTTTCATGTTGATGATTCCAACTACGTTGTCCGTCGTACCCTCATAGACCGGAAGACGTGTGAATTTGTCTGTTTCAAAAATCTCAAGCAATTCATCATATGTATTGTTGATATCGGCGAATGTCATATCAATACGCGGAACCATGACTTCCTTGGCCTGCGCATCGCCGAAATCGAAGAGATTGTTGATAATCTCATGTTCTTCGCTCTCGATGACGCCGCTCTCATGGCTGACATCCACGATGGTGCGGAGTTCTTCCTCTGTCATCTTATCCTGTGCTGCATTCGGATCAACACGGAGCAGGAAGAGGACTCCCAATGATAATTTGTTGATGATGAAGATGACCGGAGTCAGAATCTTCATCAGGTAATAGATGACACTCGCGTAAGATAATGAAATCTTCTCGGAGTGTATGGTCGCCAAAGTCTTTGGCGTTATCTCTCCAAAGAGTAGAACCAGGAGAGTCAGGGCGCCGGTTGCTATTCCGGAGCCGACGTTGCCGAACAGCTTAATGGCAAGCGCTGTTGCGAGCGAGGAAGCGGAGATATTGACCACGTTGTTCCCAATCAGGATGGCGCTCAGCATTTTGCCTGAGTTGTCGGTCACCTGAAGAACGCGTTCGGCCTTCTTATTTCCTTCCTCCATAAGGGTTCGCATCTTAATCTTGTTGACCGTGGTCAGAGCCGTCTCTGCGGAAGAGAAAAATGCGGATAAAAGTAGTAAGATTACTATGATGACAAGTTGCAATATGTCACTAGTGTCCAAATAAGTTCACCTCAGTTTATAATTTTTTGCGGCACTGTCTTAGATTGAGGGATGGGACAGTCGCCGGATAGAAATACAACTGAAACGAGACGTATCCGAATGTATGGTCTGCATTTCAGTTGTATTCTAATGATATTATATTGTTAGCTATTCGTCAATACTATAATTTGGCGCTTCCTTGGTAATATGGATGTCATGTGGATGACTCTCGCGGAGAGCGGCAGCGGAAATCTTGACGAATTTTCCCTTCTCCTTCAAATCTTCGATGGTAGGACATCCGCAGTAGCCCATACCGGAGCGGATACCGCCGACTAACTGGAAGACAGTGTCCTCGACGTTTCCCTTGTAAGCGACACGTCCTTCGACACCCTCCGGAACCAGTTTCTTAGCGCCCTCCTGGAAGTAACGGTCCTTGCTTCCGTTCTCCATGGCTGCGAGGGATCCCATGCCCCGGTATACCTTGTATTTTCTTCCCTGATATAATTCAAATGTTCCGGGTGCTTCGTCGCATCCGGCGAAGATGCTTCCCATCATACATACGTTTGCACCGGCTGCCAATGCTTTTGTCATATCGCCGGAGAATTTGATACCGCCGTCGGCGATGATTGGGATGCCGGATTCTTTTGCAGCTTCGTAGCAGTCCATAATCGCGGTCACCTGAGGAACACCGATACCTGCAACTACACGTGTAGTACAGATGGAGCCAGGACCGATTCCGACTTTGACAGCGTCTGCGCCGGCTGCAATCAGATCGCGAGTGGCATCGCCTGTGGCAACGTTTCCTGCGATGACCTGAAGGTCAGGGTAAGCGGCTTTAATCTTTTTTACAGCCTCTAAGATGTTGCGGGAATGACCGTGTGCGGAGTCGACGACAATCACGTCGACGTGTGCTTTGACTAAAGCATCGACACGCTCCATCATGTTGCCTGTGATACCGACACCCGCACCGCAGAGGAGACGTCCCTGCTCGTCCTTTGCAGAGAGCGGGTATTTGATCTGTTTCTCGATATCCTTGATTGTGATCAGACCTTTCAAGTGAAACTCTTTATCTACAATAGGAAGCTTCTCTTTTCTTGCGTCTGCGAGAATCTTTTTCGCTTCCTCTAAGGTGATGCCCTCCGGAGCGGTGATTAAGCCTTCCGAAGTCATGCTCTCCTTAATCTTTTTCGTGAAATCTGTCTCGAACTTCAAATCGCGGTTGGTGATGATACCGACTAGTTTTTCGTTCTCGCAGATTGGCACGCCGGAAATGCGGAATTTGCGCATCAAATCTTCCGCATCCTGTAAAGTGTGCTCCGGGGAGAGGAAAAATGGATCGGTAATGACACCGTTCTCAGAACGTTTTACCTTATCAACTTCGTCCGCCTGTGCCTGAATGGACATGTTCTTGTGGATAATTCCGATTCCACCCTGTCTCGCCATGGCGATTGCCATTCTGTGTTCCGTTACCGTGTCCATGGCTGCACTCATCATAGGGATGTTTAAGACGATTTTTTTCGTAAGATGTGTTGATAAATTAATCATGTTTGGAGTTACTTCTGAATATTGTGGAACTAATAAGACATCATCAAAAGTAATTCCCTCACCGATAATTGTACCCATTTTGTTTTCCTCGCTTTCTTGTAAAAAGTAATAATAGATTCCGTTTTTGGTTGTATTTTTTCGATAATAGCAAAAAAATATTCGCATGTCAACAGAAAAAGCAGGATTGCTTATTAAAAAAATATATTAATAAGAAAAACTAATAAAATGGATTAAGAAGGGTTATAGAAATCCTTATTCACAAAGCAAATGAGATGTGTTATGATATTTCTGGTAGGCAACGAGGTCACTGGTAAGGGGATTCGTCGCCTTTTTTTATCGAATAGGAAATTCCTATTCGATAAAAAACCCTCCGGGTAGGATGCGACTGGTGCGCAGATGAAACTCGCAAGCTTACGCTTGCGCGCACCAGCGCGCAAAGAGTGCATCGCACTCTTTGTTATCGAACCGGATTTGGGTGTCAAAAGCTGCTAATACAAGTTGTGTTTGTCCTACTGCACAAAGATAAAGTTTCCATTTGCTCCGAATTACGGATATAACATTTTCTAAATGTTCTGGCATAAATTTTGGCTGCGACCGCAACCGCCCAGAATTCGCCATCCCTGGCTCAGTCCGGGCTCTCAGCAACGTCCTGTTGCTGAGTTGCTGGACAGTGTGCAGAACATTAAGAAAATCTAATATCCTTCATAAGTCACAAATGCAAAATTTATTTTGTGCAATAGGACAGTTCAAATTCTTATTAGCAGATTTTGACACCCGAATCGGAATTATAATAGGAAGAAAAGGGGATAGACATGGAGTTTCGACCGTGTATTGACATTCACAACGGGAAGGTAAAGCAGATTGTCGGCGGAAGCCTTCGGGACGAGGGAGATAAAGCAAAGGAGAACTTTGTGGCCGAACAGGATGCAGCTTTTTTTGCAGGGCTTTATCGGAGAGAGAAGATAGCGGGGGGGCATATCATATTATTGAATGCAGCGGACAGCCCTTATTATAATGAAACGAAACGTGAGGCGCTCGCGGCACTTAAAGCATACCCCGGCGGGCTCATGGTCGGCGGCGGAATAAACGATGAGAATGCAAAAGAGTTTCTGGATGCCGGCGCAAGCCATGTGATAGTAACCTCCTTTGTGTTCCGGCAGGGGAAGATTTATTATGACAATTTGAGGAAACTTGTGGAGGCTGTCGGAAAGGAACATCTGGTGCTCGATCTAAGCTGCAGACGGCGAGGAGATTCCTATTATATTGTGACAGACCGCTGGCAGAATTTTACCGAGGAAAAAATATCCGTGGAACTGCTGGATGAACTCGCGGAATACTGCAGTGAATTTTTGATTCACGCGGTGGACGTGGAGGGAAAGTGCAGCGGAATCGAGCGGGAGCTTGTGGAGCTTTTGGGCAGGTGGAACAGGATTCCCATCACCTACGCAGGCGGGGTCGGAAGTTTTGCAGATCTCGCGGAACTGAAAGAACTCGGAAGAGGAAATCTCAATGTCACCATCGGAAGTGCCCTCGATCTCTTTGGCGGGCCGATGGAATATGAGAAAGTAATAGAGCAATGTAATCAGCGATGAGAAAACAGAGAAAGGAAGAGATAATTATGAGCAAGTATACGAGGGAAGATATCATCCGCATGGTGGAGGAGGAGGACGTCGAGTTCATCCGCCTGCAGTTCACCGATATGTTCGGCACGTTAAAGAATGTGGCAATCACATCGAGTCAGTTGGAAAAAGCGTTGAATAATCAATGTATGTTTGACGGCTCCTCCATCGAGGGATTTGTGCGAATCGAGGAATCGGATATGTATCTGTATCCGGATTTTGATACATTCACGATTTTCCCATGGCGCCCACAGCAGGGAAAGGTGGCGCGCATCATCTGCGATATCTACGATGTGGAGAGAAAGCCTTTCGAGGGAGATCCGCGCTATGTCTTAAAGAAGGTGTTGAAAGAGGCGGAGGAGATGGGATACCGCTTTGAGGTCGGACCGGAGTGTGAGTTTTTCCTGTTTCACCAGGACGATGAGGGAAGACCAACTACAATCAGTCATGAGAGAGCGGGATATTTCGATCTTGGGCCGGTAGACCTAGGGGAAAATGCGAGGCGTGATATGGTACTGACCTTAGAAGATATGGGCTTTGTCGTGGAGGCGTCCCACCATGAGGCTGCCCCGGCCCAGCATGAGATTGATATTCATTACGATGAGGCGTTAAAGATGGCGGACAATCTGATTACCTTCAAGCTGACGGTCAAGACGATTGCGAAGCGCCATGGACTCTTTGCAAGCTTTATGCCGAAGCCAAAATACGGTGTGAACGGTTCCGGTATGCATATCAATATGTCACTTTTTAAGGGGGAGAACAATATTTTTGCAGACGAGTCGGATGAGCTTGGATTGAGCCGCGAGGCATATTATTTTATCGGCGGAATCATGAAGCATATGCGCGGAATGTCAATTATCACCAACCCGCTCGTCAATTCCTACAAGCGCTTTGTCCCGGGATATGAGGCGCCGATTCACATTGCCTGGTCGACGAGCAACAGAAGTCCTCTGATCCGGATTCCTGCGACGAGAGGGAGCGGAACCAGGGTGGAACTTCGTTGTCCGGACCCGTCGGCAAATCCGTATCTGGCTTTAGCGGTCTGTCTTGCAGCAGGACTCGACGGAATCCGCAATCAGATTATGCCGCCGGAGAGTGTGCAGGACAATCTCTTTGAGATGGATGCGGAGCAGATGAAGCAGCTCGGAGTGCAGGAGCTTCCGATGGATTTGGGAGAGGCACTTGAGGAATTCCGGAAAGATGAGTTTGTGAAGGGAATTTTAGGAGCACATATCACAGAAAAATATGTCGAGGCCAAGGAGACGGAGTGGCTGGATTACCGCTCGCAGGTGACAGAGTGGGAGACCACAAATTATTTATACAAGATATAATTTTTGTGAGTTAGAAACGAGGATTTAGTGTGACGAATATAGTTGTTGCATTTCCCAAAGAGGAAATTGCCCGGAATATCAAGAAGATTCTCCAGCAGAATGGATACCATGTGGATGCGGTGTGTGCAACGGGAGCCCAGACACTTCAGAGCGTGAACCGTTTAGATTCCGGAATTTTAGTCTGCGGTTACCGTTTCATAGACATGATGTGCGGAGAAATCAGGGAATGCCTTCCGCCCCACTTTGAAATGCTGCTCGTCGCCTCGCCGGCGAACTGCAAGGAGTCGGAGCTGAGGGATGTTGTCTGTCTGCAGACGCCGCTTAAGGTGCACGAGCTTTTGCAGACGTTAGAGATGATGAACTGCACTATGAGCCGGCGGCGTAAAAGGGAGCGCATGGTTCCGAAGGAGCGGCCCGAGGAGGAAAAGCAGCTGATTGCCAAGGCGAAAGAAATCCTGATGGAGCGGAACAATCTCTCGGAGGAGGAGGCGCACCGTTATATCCAGAAGCGGAGCATGGACAACGGGACAGGGCTCGCGGAGACGGCGCAGATGATCTTGAGTTTATTACATTCCTAACAGGATTCGGGTGTCAAAAGGTGCTAATCTAAGCGGTGATCGTCCTGTTGCTGAGTTGCTGGATAACATACAGAACATTAAGAAAATCTAATATCCTTCATAAGTCACAAATGTAAAACTTATCTTTGTGCAGTAGGATAAGCGCAGCGTGGATTAGCACCCCTTGCCCCCCGAATCCTGTTAGATAAAAAACACGGCTTTTCAAAGCGGAGGTTTTTTGTTATAGTAAATAGGACTGCAGAGGACAAGCCTGCGGGCGGAGTATTTTGAAAAAATAGGAATAAATGAGGCAGAAAGCCTCAGAAAGAGGAAAGAACATGTATCAGATTAATGAAAATTATCAGAAGTTACCTGGAAGTTATCTCTTTAGCACGATTGGAAAGAAGGTGGCTGCTTTTCAGGAGAAGAATCCGGATAAAAATATCATTCGTTTAGGAATCGGTGATGTGACACAGCCATTGGCTCCGGCAATCATCGAGGCGCTGCATAAGGCGGTCGACGAGATGGGAAGTGCGGATACCTTCCACGGCTATGCGCCGGACCTCGGCTACGAATTTTTGAGAAGCGCCATTGCAAAAAATGATTATCAGGCGCGCGGATGCGAGATTACCGCCGATGAGATTTTTGTATCGGACGGGGCAAAGAGCGACTCCGCCAATATTCAGGAGATTTTCGGGGCGAACTGCCGCATCGCTGTGACAGACCCGGTATATCCGGTTTATGTGGATTCTAACGTGATGGCAGGCAGAGCCGGAGAGTATGACCCGAAGACGGAGCGGTGGAGCAATGTCATTTATATGCCTTCAACTGCGGAGAACGGATTTGTGCCGGAGCTTCCGAAGGAAGTGCCGGATATGATTTATTTGTGTCTGCCGAACAATCCGACCGGTACGACGCTGACAAAGGACCAGCTTCAGGTGTGGGTGGACTATGCAAATAAGAACGGCTCCGTCATTCTTTTTGACGCCGCCTATGAAGCGTACATCAGCGAGAGCGATGTGCCTCACAGCATCTACGAGTGCGAGGGTGCAAAGACCTGTGCCATCGAGCTTCGCAGTTTTTCAAAGAACGCGGGATTTACCGGAGTTCGTCTAGGATTTACCGTTGTTCCGAAGGAATTGAAATGCGGTGACGTCTCCCTGCATTCCATGTGGGCAAGACGCCATGGAACTAAATTCAACGGTGCGCCTTACATCGTGCAGCGCGCAGGGGAGGCAGTGTACTCCGAGGCGGGAAAAGCCCAGCTGAGAGAGCAGGTGGCTTACTATATGAAGAACGCGGGCACAATCAAGGAGGGCTTGAAGGAGGCAGGATTTACCGTGTTTGGCGGTGTCAATGCACCTTACATCTGGCTCAAGACACCGGAGAAGATGAACTCCTGGGAGTTTTTCGACTATCTGCTTGAGAATGCAAATGTAGTTGGAACTCCGGGTTCCGGTTTCGGACCGAGCGGAGAGGGCTACTTTAGACTGACCGCTTTCGGAAGCTACGAGAATACGGTGGCAGCGCTCGAGAGAATCAAAGCGCTTTAAAGATAAATTGGGCATATCTGGTTACACATGTCCTTAGGGAACCGGATATGTCCTGTTTTATTTGCGGGTGGAGCGTGGAGGATCGGGTGCCTGTGTCATGCGTTTGGCACCGGTTGGAGCAGAGCGCGGACCGCCGCGATAGCTTGCGAAGAAAAGGAGTGCGTATGGAGAATCATAACAGACAAAAAAAGATTGCTGTCATCAATGATATGTCCGGATTTGGCAAATGTTCCATCACCGTCGAACTCCCAATCATCTCGGCGATGGGAATTCAATGCTGTCCTCTGCCGACGGCAGTTTTTTCCAATCATACCGGCTATGAGAGTTTTTTTCGGGAGGATTATACGGACAAGATGGAGGCCTATCAGAGTGAGTGGAGAAAGTTAGGGCTTAAGTTTGAGGGAATCTGCACCGGCTTTCTCGCATCCATGAGGCAGATTCAGATTGTGGAGCAATTTATCCGCCAATTCCGAAATGAAAATACAATTGTAATTGTAGATCCGGTCATGGGGGACTACGGAAGCCTCTATCCGGGCTATGAGAGGGCGACCGGGGAGGCGCTGCGAAAGCTGCTTCCCATGGCGGATATCCTGACGCCGAATCTGACGGAGGCCTGTATCCTGGCAGGACAGACTTACCGGGAGGAGATGGCGGAGGAGGAGATTACCGCTCTGGCGGAAAGACTCTGTCTGATGGGGCCGCAGAAAATTGCAATCACCGGAATCACCCGCGGGGACAGGATTGCAAACCTCTGTTATCAAAAGGGGGAGCCTCCGTTTTTTGCATGGAACAAAAAGATTGGAATCTCGAGGGCAGGAACCGGAGATATCTTCTGTGCGATGTTAGCGGCGGATGCGGTCAACGGCGTTTCGTTCCTGCAGTCGGTGAAGCGGACGACAGAATTTTTGGAAAAATGCATCGAGCGAACAATGGAACTTGAAATACCGGAGCAGGACGGAGTCTGCTTTGAAGAATTTTTAGGAGGACTGTATGAAGGGAAAGACAAAATTTAAACTAATCATTGCACTGATTATTGCAGCCGCAATCGCAATTTTTTACTATGTGACACTGCCTGCATTCAACATCCATTCCAGTGGGACATGGGGATTTATCTTTTTGGTCCTCGGAGTGCTGTTAGCGTTGTACACCATCAAAAAGGCGGGAAAAGGAGACCGTTTTCATGTGAGCATAGAGCTGTCAAGAGTGTTTGACTTTAAGGTGCTGAAGGTGGGAATCATTCTGTTTTTGGCGCTGATTGTCATCTATGTGGCGGGTTCCATCCTCTCGTCGCCGATTGTAAACGCTGCTAAATATCAGTCGCTGCTCTCTGTGGAGGAGGGAGAGTTCACGGAGGACATCGAGCAGATTTCCTACGATCAGATTCCGCTTCTTGACCGGGATTCCGCAAACCTTTTGGGAAACCGCAAGATGGGAAGCCTCGTGGACCTCGCATCCCAGTTTGTGGTCAGCGATCTCTACAGCCAGATTAATTACAATGGAAAACCGGTTCGTGTGACACCGCTCCAATATGCGAGCACCATCAAATGGATTACAAATGTAAGAGATGGGATTCCGGCTTACATCAAAATCGATATGGCGACACAGGACACGGAGCTCGTCCGCCTCGACGAGGGAATGAAGTACACGCCGTACGACCACTTTAACCGCAATCTCTACCGTCATCTTCGTTTTCAGTATCCGACCTACATTTTTGACGACATCAGTTTTGAGATTGACGAGGAGGGAACCCCGTACTGGGTGTGCAGTGTGGCAAAATATAACATCGGTCTCTTCGGGGGAAAGACAATCGGGCGCGTTGTGCTCTGCAATGCGGTCACCGGAGAGTGTGTCGACTATGCGGTTGAGGATGCGCCGACCTGGATTGACAAGGTCTATTCCGCCAATCTTTTAGTGGAGCTCTACGATTATTACGGAACGCTGAAACACGGCTATTTCAACAGTATTTTAGGGCAGAGGGACTGCCTTGCAACTACAAACGGTTATAACTATCTCGCCTTAAATGACGACGTGTGGGTCTACACCGGTGTGACCTCCATCACGAGCGACCAGTCGAACGTGGGGTTTGTGCTGATGAACCAGCGCACCATGGAGACAAAATACTATCAGATTGAGGGCGCCATCGAGGATTCCGCCATGTCTTCCTCCGAGGGAAAAGTGCAGAACTTAGGCTATCAGGCAACGTTTCCACTCCTGCTTAACATTGCGAGCGAGCCAACCTATTTTATCGCATTAAAGGACGATGCGGGTCTTGTTAAAATGTATGCGATGGTCAATGTCCAGAAATATCAGATTGTTGCCACGGGAGATACGGTCAGTGAGTGTGAAAAGAACTATATCGCACTCATGAAGGAGAACAATGTGGACACAGATGCCTCGGATTCTTCGAGCATGCTGACTGCCAAAGGAAAAATCAAGCGCATCGCGGAGAGCGTCGTGGAGGGAAATTCCCATTATTACATTGTCCTAGAGAACGATGACAACATTTATGACGTGGTGGTGGGAGAGTACATTTCCATCGTGCGCTACAATGAGGGTGATTTGATTGAACTTCAGTATATGGAAGGAGGGGAGACCTGCACGGTCTATGGAATCGTAGAATAAAACATTCATAAAGTGCTTGACACAGGAAAAAAAGCGTGTATAATCAAATTTGCAACTTATTTGCAAAAGTAAACGAGTTGCAAATTTGATGGCGCGCTTTTTTTGTGCGCAAAGAAAGGTTAGGCGTATTAGAATGGCTGATATTTTGCTGGATACGATTTTAGATGGAGTGAAGCTGCTCCCGTTCCTCTTTTTGACTTACCTTGTCATGGAGGCGCTCGAGCACAGCACAGGAAATAAAGTACAGAAGATTATCCGTGATGCGGGAAAGGTGGGACCACTGTGGGGAGGGCTGCTCGGTGTTGTGCCGCAGTGTGGTTTCTCGGCGGCGGCATCGAGTTTTTACGCGGGACGAGTGATAACCGTGGGGACGTTGTTTGCAATTTTTCTCTCCACATCGGATGAGATGCTTCCGGTTATGTTGTCGCAGGCGGTGCCGATTGTGACAATCGCTAAGATATTGGCAACTAAAGTTGTAATTGCAATTGCATCCGGATTTCTGGTGGAGTTTGTCTATCTGACATTGCTTCACAAGAAGGATAAGGAGATGGATATCCACATAGTCTGCGAGGAGGAGCACTGCAGTTGTGAGCACGGGATTTTATTATCTTCGGTAAAGCATGCCTTAAAAATCTTTTTCTATATTTTACTGATCTCTCTGGCGTTGAACATTGTAATCGGAGCGATTGGGGAGGACAATCTTGCAATGGCAATCTCCGGGACACCGATTGCGGGGGAACTGCTCGCTGCGCTGATTGGACTGATTCCGAACTGTGCGTCCTCCGTTGTAATCACAGAACTTTATCTGGACGGAGTGATTCACGCGGGGGCTATGATGTCGGGGCTGCTCGTCAATGCGGGAGTCGGGCTTTTGGTGCTATATCGCCTCAACCGCGATTGGAAAGAGAATCTATCGATTTTGGTGACACTGTATGGACTTGGCGTTTTCTGGGGAATTGTGATAGAATTGATGGGAATCACATTTTAGAAAAGAGGAAGTTACATGGCGGGAAACGGTTATACCACAGCGAGCAGGAGAAAGATACTCGATTTTTTGAAGGAAAACTGCGACAGGACAGTCAGCGTGAATGATATCCTGCAATACTTAAAAGCGTGCGATCACGAGGTCAATATCACTACAATCTACCGGTATTTAGACAAGCTTTCAGGCGAGGGAACGGTCATCAAATATGCGGCGGAGAAGGGCAAACAGGCTGTGTACCAGTATGTGGAGACGGGGCACCACTGTGAGGAGCATCTGCATCTGCAGTGTGTCAAATGTGGAGCCATCATCCATCTAGACTGTGGTTTTATGAAAGAGATTGCCGAGCATGTCAGAAACGACCACGGATTTGCGATACAATGTAAGAATTCCATCATCTATGGATGTTGTAAAAAGTGTCAGGGCTAGGAGAGGCTCCGGCGCTTTTTTGTTATAATCTTTTCCGAGGAGACATATATTTTGGTAACAGAAATGCGGGAGTCTGGCATGAGGAGGACAACAAGATTAAAGGAGGCGATTTTAATAGAATTGCTGCTTCTTGCAATTATTTTTGTAAGTGGATATGGACAGAAAATATGGAGCAGAGAGGCGGTGACTGTATCCGCCGAAGGAGATTTTATCAAGTGGGTGGATTTCAATGTCTCCTGCGAGGCGTTAGAGCGTGCGTATGAACTCGATGTGGCGTCACATGGGACAGACACACCGCTGAACTGGATTGAGCTGCTCGCCTATGCGGCGACGATGGAGGGCGGCACATTTTCTGAGGAAAGTCTCTCATACATCGATGCGATTGCAGAAAAAATGCAGGCGGGCGAAGTGACGGTCCGCGACCTTAAAAAGAAGTACGAGCATTACAACTATTATCTGGAAGCCTACGATGCTGTTCTCGCCGGTTATGTCGGGGAGTATGAGATTGAAGAGAAGACGGAGGATGGAAAGTCGGCTTTTGTAAAAAAATACGGATTGAAAGCGTTTTCGCCCATCGCGAAAGGATTTCCCTACCGGGATTACGATGATTTTGGCGTCTCGCGGAGTTTTGGATACAAGCGGCAGCATCTGGGACATGACATGCTAGGGCAGATTGGTACGCCCGTGATAGCAGCTGAGTCCGGCACCGTGGAAGCAATCGGCTGGAATAAGTATGGCGGCTGGCGCATCGGAATCCGCAGCAAGGACACCAAGCGGTATTATTATTACGCACATCTGAGACAGAATTACCCGTACGCGGAAGGGTTAGAGGAGGGCAGTGAGGTGACGGCGGGTGATGTCATTGGCTACATGGGACATACCGGTTACAGCGACAAGGAGAATGTGAACAACATCGATGAGGTTCATCTTCACTTTGGAGTCCAGCTGATTTTCGACGAATCCCAGAAAGACGGGAACGGAGAGATTTGGATTGACTGCTATGACCTTGTGCGTTTTCTGTACCGGAATCAGAGTGAGGTAGAAAAAGTCGGGGAGACCAGAGAGTGGCAGCGGGTGTACGACATGAAAGAAAAATAGCGCCGAACGCCGGGGACGCACCCTTTTGTCCAATGGGGACGCACCCTTTTGTCCAATGGGGACGCACCCTGAGGCAGGCGCGTAAAAATTTGCATCATAGCAAAAAAAGAGAGACTGTTTTGCTCCATGGTTCATGAATAAGAAGCTCTAAATATCTTTGAAAAAGTTGTTAGCAGTTGACGCAAACGGCACAAATTCGCCATCCATGGCTCAGTTGTGCCTTCAGCAGACATCGTGTCTGCTGATTGCTGGTGTAATACAAAGATATTAAGAGATTCTAATTCAATTCCCAATCTTGCAAAACAGTCTCTCTTTTTTTGTGCTATATAGTGAAATTATATTAGCCTGCCCTCCAGGGTGCGTCCCCATTGGACAAAAGGGTGCGTCCCCATTGGACAAAAGGGTGCG